>JBEGIR010000073.1 GCA_040224245.1 Puniceicoccaceae bacterium
CATGGATCGGTTCACGTTCCCGAATCGCCTCCAGGGCAACTCTGCTTTTAAACTCTGCGGTGAACTTTCGTCTCTTTTTCATTGGCTGCTTTTTACTCTTAGCAGCTTCTCATTTCTGTCCAACTTTTCCCGACCGGCTCAGTATTCTGCATTTGAAGTGAGGATTGCCAGGGTCGAGCGGGCCTATGGCATGAAGGCAGACTCAAGTAGTTGATACCCTTTATGGCTTAAACAACTGAATTTTGAAACATCGGTTGGCGAATGCCAACCGATAAGGCCTATGGGCCACATAACGCTGTTACACAGCGACAAAAAGGATTTGTGTCCCCGACTCGTCGGGGTTTTTGCAGCTCCGATGGATCGGAGCGTTTTGAGTTCGGCATCTGCCGAATGGTGTTTAATCAAATCCTGGGTTCAGTATTGGACCTTCGATTTTGTGGAAGACGCCGGACATTTCCTGAAGTGGTGGATTTTTTAAAGAATACCCTTCCATTGGGATTTACATCCGTTTAAATCCGGAAACTACTGCGAAATTGAGTGCGGGGTGTTCAGCTCAACTGGCATCACGCAGTTCAATAACGAGTTCTTTTCCCAGAGCTTGAGCAACTCTGCGAAGTGTCGAGACTCGTGCATCACTGGCTTGGTTTTCCATGCGGGAGATCACAGATTTTTTCGTATGGATAGCTTCGGCTAGAGCCTCTTGAGTAACGCCAGCTTCTTTTCTGGCCTCTCTCAACAATACTCCAACAAGGAACTCCTGATATCCTGCATCATATCCTTCAGCAAATTCGGGATCCCGTTCTTTCCGTTTTTCAATATACTTATCTAGATCGTCCATAGCTTACTCCTTCTTGTTAAAATAATCTTTCATTCGTTGCTTGGCTGTTTCGATTTCTTGCTTCGGCGTTCTTTGTGTCTTCTTCGCAAATCCGCTCGTCAAAATGATGAGTTGTTCTCCATCAAAAAATCCAATCAACCTAAACGCATCAGAACCCAATTGTGTTCTTATCTCCCACAAATCGGTTCCAATGAGTTTTTTGAAATACTGAACAGGTGGTTTTGGCATTTGCCGAACCATCTGCATCACCCAAAGAACTTTCTTCGACTGCTTAGGATTCAAGTAGTCCAGAAACTCTTCAACAGGACATGTCCCGGCTTCTGTTCTGTAAAACTGAATCCTGCGCATGAAGATAAAGTTAGCATATTTGCTAACTTTATCAAGGAAATAGAACCATAGATAAAATCTCTGGCTATTCTATGGAACGGGAGCGATTGCAGGCTTTTCCGCTACGCGTCTCCTGCCAATTCCTGCCAAAGTGTATACAGTTTATTGCAACGTATTGCAGTAGTCCGTATGGACGACGGAAATCTCAGAATATCGAGGATTTTTCACGATTCGTGGAAACAAACGACTTCGTACCCAACCTTCAGAACATCCGAGGGAGATCAGTCGCAAAAATCTGACCCGTCCGAAAGACAATCCCGGCAAAATGCTGAGGACATTCTGCTTTCTGGATTGAAGGATTCTACGAAGATCGTTTGCCTCAGGGAAGTTTGGGTTCATGGTTCTGAGTTAAATCCATGAGTGCACCCATTCATCCCGCAAACACACCCCACCCGCCCTATTATGCAGCCATTTTTACTTCCCTGAGAACGGAAGGGGATCGCGGATATGCGGCGATGGCTGAGCGCATGGTGGAACTTGCAGCGGATCAACCGGGATTTCTGGGAGTGGAAAGTGCACGGGGTGAGTCGGGTTTGGGCATCACGGTGTCCTACTGGCAGTCCATGGAAGCCATCGCTGCGTGGAAACGGAACGCTGAGCATGCCGTGGCACAGGAAACCGGACGCAAGCTCTGGTATTCTGCATTTGAAGTGAGGATTGCCAGGGTCGAGCGGGCCTATGGCATGAAGGCAGACTCAAGCAGTTGATACCCTTTATGGCTTAAAGAACTGAATTTTGTAACATTGGCTGGCGAATGCCAACCGATAAGGCCTATGGGCCACATAACGCTGTTACACAGCGACAAAAGGGTTTTTCGTCGGGGTTTTTGCAGCTCCGATTTTTCGGAGCGTTTTGAGTTCGGCATCTGCCGAACGGTGTGTTGTGAAATCCTCGGTTCAGTATCTGAAACAATCATCCTTATGAATCCTGCGAGGTCGGGAGGGTTTGCAGCAGATGGGGTGCTGCTCTGAGCAGGAAAATCGGTGCAGATTCAAAATCTGCAGGGTGGCTGTGGGGTGCCCGAGCCGTAGGGCGTCATGACAACCTGCCACAATTGGATGTTCCGGGCGCGGAAGGCCCCCGCGCAGGCGAGCAGGTAATACTCCCACATGCGCTTGAAGCGCAAGTCATACTGACCTTGCAGGGATGGCCAGGCCTTCTGAAATCGGGAATTCCACGCCATCAGGGTGCGGTCGTAGTGTGGACCCAGATTGTGCCAGTCTTCGATCACAAAGCGTCCCTCTGCTGCCTTTGCGATCTGTGTGGCACTGGGCAGCATGCCATTGGGAAAGATGTAACGGGTGATCCAGGGGTCGCCGGTGGCATTGGTGGTGTTGCCACCGATCGTATGCAGCAAGAAGATACCATGCTTCTTGAGACAGCGGCGCACGACCTCCAGATAGGTGCGGTAATTCTTCGGCCCGACGTGCTCAAACATCCCCACCGATACAATCTTGTCGAACTTGCCCCGGATTGCCCGGTAATCACAGTCCTGAAACTCGACGGGCAAGCCCTTGCAAAAGTCGCGAGCAAAGCGGAGTTGCTCGCTCGAAATGTTGACAGCTGTCACCCGGCAGCCGATTCGCTTGGCCATCCAACGGGCAAGTCCACCCCACCCGCATCCGATGTCCAGCACATGGTCGAATGGCTTGAGGTTGAGTTTCCGGCAAATCAGATCCAGCTTGTTCTCCTGCGCCTGATCCAAATCATCCGTATCCTTAAAATAACCACAGCTGTATTGACGGTGGGGATCGAGAAATGCGAAAAACAAATCATTGCCAAGGTCATAATGCCGCCGGGCGATGATGCGGGCACGGGCACGGGATTGCAGGTTGAACAACACTGCCGGGAATGTGCGCAGCAGGGTGCCGGGATTTCGACGGACGCGGTCCTCCAGTCCGGCACGGAGCAACCGACAGATCATTTCGTCGATCTGTTCACAGTCCCACCACTCTTCCATGTAGGATTCGCCTAGTCCCAGATTCTGATCGCGCACGACGCGTGAGTAAAACCGTTGATCGTGTACCTGAATGTCCCATGGATTGGAACCTCCAAAAGCAATGCCAGTCGGTTGCAGCCATTCTCGCAGGATTGATTCATTCATGCCATCTCTCCTCGAATTCGGGTTAGCCCGTGAAGACCATCAGCAGCATATGCAAAGCAACAACTGCCCTTCACATAGAGCATTTCTGTGCCCCAAAGGGGTAATCCTCAATAACACCCTGCGCCTTTCAAGTAAAGCCATTTGCACTCATTTCAGGCAATCCGTTATTCCTGCCTTTCATGCAAATTTCGGCTTTAAACAAATCCCATAACCAAAATTTCGTGACCTTCATCACAGCAGCGATTGATAGAGTGCGGCATGCTGTTGGCAACATTGCTCCCAACTGAAATGCCTCAGGTGTTCGTATCCCTTTTCCCGAAGCTGATGACGAAGGCTTGGGTTTTGCAGGAGCTGCAGGACTTTTTCCCTGATATCGTCAGGATCGCTGGGGTCGACGTAGAGGGCAGCGGCACCCCCCACTTCGGGAAGTGAACTGGTGTGACTGACCACGACCGGACAACCCGAAGCATAGGCTTCGAGTATGGGAAGACCAAACCCCTCGTAGAAAGATGGAAAGACAAAGCAAGTCGCTCGCGAATACAGTTCTGCCAAATCCCAATCAGAAGCGAAAAAATGACACACTTGTTGCTGAACTCCCTGTGATTGAAAAAGCTCCGTTTCTTCCTTTGAAAACGCATAACCAGTGCAAAGCAGGTGCAGATCGCGGTCACGGCGAAGCAGTGGTAACATTGCGCTAAAAAAAGCGTTGAAGTTTTTATACCCCCGTCGCACACCGACAAACAGGACGTAACGTTCGGGAAGCTCTAGTTTCACCTCAACAGGCGGCGGTTCCAGGCTGTTCGCAAGGTGGATCACCGTGATCTTCTCGGGAGGAATTCCAAATATCTCAACCAAATCCGCCTTGGTTGATTGAGAAATGGCTATGATATGCGATGCCCGATGACAGAGTTGGCGTTTATATTCGCTGGTGTGATCCTGCGCAGCAAAATGCGCAGAGAATTTCTCGTGAATCATGTCATACACCGTCAACACCATGGGGATTTTGCCGAGTACATCGAGAAAGTAGGGATCGTAGTAGGTGGGATGAAACAGATCAAAATTCCCCCGCCGCACAACGCGAAGTGACTGACGCAGATTGATCTCTTTGTAGCGGCTGATCTGCAGATACTTTTGATACAGACGATGTTTCCCCCGAAATTCCAATCCCCAGGCAAAATTGCGGTAGTGATTGCGCGTTTGCTCAACAATGCCCGCATAGCGCGGGTTGCCTTCCAAATAACAGTTCAGGCTCTTCGCAAGCACCAATTGGTTGCGCACTGACCCCACACAGGGTTGCCGGACTAACTCAGAAAAGTAGCGGGAAATGCCTCCGACACGCTGGCTCGCAAAAATCTGATGATCATAACAGACTTGCATGTGCCACTTGCTGTGTTGACTCCGTTCGCTGCTGCCACTCGTCAAGCACGGGTTGTAGACTTTCACGAAGCGTGTAGTTTGGAACCCACCCCAAAATCCCACGGATTCTTGATCCATCTCCGATCAAGGCTGGAACATCGTTCGGACGAAAGCATGCGGGATCCACCTGCCATTGTGCCTCAAGTCCGGCAAGTTCCATCATGAGCTCCAACACACCTTGAAGGGAATATCCACACCCCGAACAAACATTAAAAACCTCACCAGTCGTCCCCGACTTGAGCAGCCCCCAGTAAGCCTTTACCACATCCCGCACATCCACAAGATCCCTTACTGTCTTCAGATTGCCCACTCGCACAGGAGAGTCCGGACCGAGTTGCTTGCGTCTGATGATCTGTTTGGCAAACGATGCAACCGCAAAATTCTCACTCTGACCTGAGCCGATGTGGTTGAATGATCGGGTCATGACAATATCCATCGCAAAGCTCTGCGCATACATCCGGGCAATCTGCTCCTGAGCACACTTGGAGACACCGTAGGGATTGCAGGGAAACTGCGGAGCCTGCTCAGAAACGGGATTCCGGTTTGTCACTCCATACTGTTCTGAGGAACCCACAACCAACAGGCGACAATGGTGTGAGATTTCCCGAACTGATTCGACCAGATTTATGAAGCCCCGAATGTTGTTTTCAAGTACCCGGTGTGGATCTTGCCAAGATACGGCCACACTGCTCTCAGAGGCGAGGTGAATGACGCCATCCGGCTGTAGTTCGTTTAAAACCCGCCTCAGGTGCTTCCGCTCGCAAAGATCTGCTACCCTGAAGCAAACAACACCATCCGGCTCTAGCGGCTCACTGCGTGCCAGCAGCATAATCTCCACCTCGCGATGTTCCTTGTGAAGATACCGCACAAGGTGTCGGCCAACAAACCCATTACCCCCTGTGATCAATACGCGTTTCATCTTCCAACATGACCTGTTAACCTCGTGGCACCCCGGAAATTTTTGTTAGTCAAAGCTCAGTGCAGGTACACACCCCTTCACGCATGGGACACAGGTTCAAATAAAAGCTCCAATGAGTGCAGGTTGAAGATAGAGGCAAACGGGAAATGCGGATTTTTCCATCTTCTGGAGGGAATGCTAACGGGTCTCCACAATTCCTGCATTTGCAGAATGCGATATTGGACTAAAATCGAACCGTATTCCATCCTGCTCAAACTTGCCAACGCCATGTTGCTTTCCATTCTGATCCTGATTCTAGGTCTCATCCTGTTGCTGTGGAGTGCTGATCGATTTGTCGAAGGTGCCGCCTCCACCGCACGCTACTTTTCCATGCCACCCCTTCTGATTGGCATGGTGGTGGTTGGCTTTGGAACCTCCGCACCGGAAATGCTGGTCTCAGCCATGGCCGCTGTGCAATCCAACCCAGGCATTGCACTCGGAAACGCCTATGGTTCCAACATCACCAATATTGCGCTGATTCTAGGACTAACCGCAGTGGTGCGACCCATCATCGTACAGTCCCAGATCCTGCGCAACGAACTTCCCATCCTGCTCGCGGTAACTGGCTTGGCGGCCTGGCAACTGCGGGATGGTCAGCTCACACGCTTCGACGCGATGATGCTGCTGCTCGTGTTTGCACTCCTACTGGCCTGGACGATCTGGCAAGGATTGCAAAACAAGTCCGATGCACTGGCTGGAGAAATGGCTATTGAACTTGAAAGTGCCGGGCTTTCCCTACCGCGATCCCTGGTCTGGCTAGCGATTGGGCTGCTGCTGCTCATCGTCAGCTCACGCCTGCTTGTTTGGGGAGCGGTGAACATCGCCCAGGCGTTTGGGATCAGTGACTTGATCATCGGCCTGACCATCATTGCGGTAGGAACCTCATTGCCCGAACTCGCCTCATCCCTCATTGCGGCAAAAAAAGGAGAACACGACATTGCACTCGGCAACATTCTCGGTTCCAACCTGTTCAATACGCTGGCAGTTGTCGGTATCGCAGCGGTGATACGCCCACTTGCACCCGAGCCGGAAGTGCTCAACCGGGACCTGCTGGTGGTTGCCATCCTGACACTGTCCCTGTTTGCCATTGGCTACGGTTACCGACGCGCCGGACGCATCAACCGCATCGAGGGTGCGCTGTTGCTGCTGGGGTTCTTCGCATACACCTTATACCTGCTCACCCAAACCGGCTGAAACGAATGAAGTCTCAATGCGTGCTTCCCAACAGAGTCATTCTAAATCCCCAGACTACTCAATAAGTGCATCACTTGATTCAGCGCGGAGGTGATGCGCGGATGCGTGACTTCGAGTTCGGAGACTGCATCCTGTATTCCGTGCACTTCCGCTTTGATCGATTCATCGGCGGTGCCATCAATGTCCTCCATGATGACATCCAGACGCGCACGCACTTCCTTTAATGCGACAGCATCCTGCGCCTGCAGTGCTGCATCAACTTCATTTCTCAGATCCTCAAGTGAGGATTTCAGGGCTTTTCTGGGCATACTTCCTCCGGCAATGGGTTAGTCCACGATGGATTGATACACCAGATTGCGCAACAACTGGTGATCGTTAAGATTTTCTGCAGGAATCACCTGGGTAAAATAAACCACAACCAAATCTTCCTCCGGGTCAATCCAGTAGCTGCTGTGGTATGCACCGCCCCAACCAAACTCACCTTTGGATCCCAATTCTCCCCGCATTCCCGGATCGAGTACCACGGAAAATCCTAGTCCAAATCCCATTCCGTTGCCCCAGGGATAACCCACCTCCGGTGCAA
This sequence comes from Puniceicoccaceae bacterium, assembly GCA_040224245.1. NCBI lineage: Bacteria > Pseudomonadati > Verrucomicrobiota > Opitutia > Puniceicoccales > Puniceicoccaceae > Puniceicoccaceae bacterium. Next base: position 7,481 of record JBEGIR010000073.1, read on the forward strand.
GATGGTTGATGCGCATGAGTTCCACCGACTTGCGAGAAAGAATGCGTCCTCCACTGACAACGCCTTCATCCGCAAGCATTTGCAGAAATGCAGCATAATCCTTCGCAGTGGAAACCAGACCTGCTCCGCCTGAGAAGCAACGCCTCGGTCCCTCAACGTATGCGCCTTGACCCATATTGCCCAGCTCTGGTCCACGAAACAGGCGGCCATTCTGGTATCCATAGACTGTCGCAAGGCGGCCCGCCTTATAGTCCGGCAGGAAGAAGTGCGTATCGCCCATGCCAATAGGGTCAAAGAGTTCCGCCTTTAGAAACACATCGAGCGGCTGCCCGCTGACGACCTCAATCAACGCTCCCAGGATGTCCGTACTGTAGCCATAAACCCACTGTTCTCCCGGATGTGCCTGAAATGGCAAACTCGCCATGCGACGCACCACATCCCGAATGGGTTCGTCACGATTGGCAAAATACCAACCCTGGATGCCTGCTTTCTTCCAAAGATCCTCCCCGGGACCGTTTCCATAGGCCACGCCCGAGGTGTGCATCAATAAGTCTCGAATGGTAATCGCACGCTTTGCAGGCACGACTTCATAGCCGTCGTCGGTGGCTTGGGCCACATTGGTCTGCATGAATTCCGGCAGGTATTTGCCCACTGGATCGTTGAGGTGCAGCTTGCCCTGCTCCTGCAGTACCATCACACCCACACTGACCACCGCTTTGGTTTGGGAGGCGATGCGAAAGAGGGTATCCTTCTGCATGGGCGCCTGGGATTCCTTGTCCCGAAAGCCCAGCGCTGAATAATGCACGACTTTGCCCTGGCGCATTACCAGCGTAACCGTGCCTGGCAGTTTTTCCTGCTCAATCATTTTTTCAAAGGCAGCATCCAGACGTCCGAGACGCTCGCCCGACATGCCCACCGACTCGGGCACAACGGGATTCCAGTTTGCATGCGAGGAACAGAAAGGAGCAAGCAACAGCAGCGTGAGCACCACGGAACGGCAGCCACGTAAGGCAGAGCGGAACACAAGGGAATTTCGATTTGAAATGGGCTTCATGGGATGAATTCGTTTTCCAGTAGAAGAGTTGATTTGCACGTCATGAGAACGCTCGTCGACGGGGGGTGGTTTGACAAATTCAGATCCTCAAAAGCCGTTCGAATTTGCCAGGACAAACCCCTGTCGATTCAAGAGCTAAACCGTAACGAAATTCAACACATGGGGCAATGGAATATCGTGCAAAAACGGGTGTTGTACGATGTCTCCCGTACAGAAATGAACGGAAGTGCCAGCCAGATGACTCAATCAGGCCTGATTGAGTCAGAGAGAAGGGAGATGGAAGCTTCCTCGCTTTACAGGCACGACGCCAGACTCATGTGCAACATCAGGAGGCGACGGATGCCTCCGTCGCCTCATCTGAAATAGAGCAAAATCGAACGATTTTACTTGGCACTGCCCGCGACCGACAGAGCACATGCTTCACAGGCCTGATTGATTTCGGCGAAGAAATCATTGCCCTTGTCATCGACCAGGATGAAGGCAGGAAAGTCCTCCACTTCAATCTTCCAAACTGCCTCCATGCCGAGTTCCGGGTATTCGAGCAACTCGACCTTGCGGATGTTATCCTGTGCCAGCAATGCGGCAGGCCCCCCTGTGGATCCCAGGTAAAATCCTCCATACTGTGCGCAGCCTTCAGTCACATCCTTGGAGCGGTTGCCCTTGGCGATCATGATCATCGAACCACCCGCAGCCTGGAATGGCTTGACGTAGGAGTCCATGCGTCCCGCAGTGGTGGGTCCGAAGCTGCCGGAGGGTAGGCCTTCGGGTGTTTTCGCCGGCCCTGCGTAATACACCGGATGGTTCTTGAAATAATCTGGCAGATCCCCCTCGGTCTTGAGGCGTTCCAACAGCTTTGCATGCGCAATATCGCGCGCAACAATGATGGTTCCGGTTAGGCTGAGTTCCGTTTTGATTGGATACTGGGACAACTCTGCGAGGATGTCCTTCATCGGACGATTGAGATCGATTTTCACGACACCCTGATAGTTCGGCTCGCGCAGGTGATCGGGAATAAAGCGCCCTGGATTTGTCTCCAGCTTCTCCAGCCAGATCCCTTTTTTGTTGATCTTGGCCTTGATGTTGCGGTCAGCCGAACAGGAAACCCCGAGACCCACCGGACAGGAGGCACCGTGGCGCGGCAGGCGAATCACACGCACATCCAGTGCAAAATACTTGCCTCCAAACTGGGCCCCAAACCCGATCTTTCGGCTGAGTTCGAGCACCTTCTGCTCGAGTTCCACATCGCGGAAGGCCTGTCCGTGTGCATTGCCCTCGGTCGGAAGTTCGTCATAATATTTGGTGCTCGCGAGCTTCACAACCTTGAGGTTCGCCTCCGCACTGGTACCACCGATCACAAAGGCAATGTGGTAGGGCGGACAGGCGGCCGTGCCCAGTGTGCCCATCTTGCGCACCATGAACTGCAACAGGCTCTCGGGATTAAGCAGTGCCTTGGTCTCCTGATACAGAAACGTCTTATTCGCAGATCCTCCGCCCTTGGCGACAAAGAGAAACTTGTATTCTGAACCATCCGTAGCGTAGAGATCAATCTGCGCTGGCAAGTTCGTCCCGCTGTTTTTCTCGTTGTACATGTCAAGCGCCACGGTTTGGGAATAGCGCAGATTCTCCTTCGTGTAGGTGTTGTACACCCCTCGGGAAAGTGCTTCCTCGTCGCCTCCACCCGTCCAGACCTGCTGCCCTTTTTTGCCCATGATGATGGCAGTGCCCGTATCCTGGCAAAAGGGGAGAATCCCGTGCGCGGAGACCTCGGCATTCTTGAGCATGGTCAGGGCCACATTGCGGTCGTTTTGCGAGGCTTCGGGATCATCAAGAATCGCTGCTACCTGCTCCAAGTGGGCCGGACGCAGAAAAAATGCGATATCCCGCATCGCGGCCTGAGCAAGTGCCGTGAGTGCTTCGGGTTGAACCTTCAGGATTTCCTTGCCCTCAAACTCTGCGGTCGAGACATATTCGTCTGTCAGCAGACGATAGTCGGTATCGTCCTTCAAGAGTGGAAACGGGTCCTGATATTTGAACGGTGGTACTGCCATGGTTTTTTATCGATTTCAGGTCAATGTGTCTGGTCAACTGCTGAGGCCTGCAAGACCATTCAGCAAAACCAGACAAACCATTTCGCACCCTTTCTTCAATCACTTTCGCTAATTTCAACAATCAGATGGATTGAACCTCCTTATTCAACTTTCAGCGCACAATGCTTCGAACCCGTAGCCGCATACACGGGCATCACCTGCTGTACCCCTCCGAATCGATGTGACATTATCGTAACATACTGGCTTTCAGATTGATTCCTGCTGCCTGAACCCACCATAAACGACGCATTGCGACTCCGCAGACCGCAAATTCGAATTCACACTCAGACTGACAAAAGACAACCCTTTCACGTCCACTGGGATTCAAATGCATCCCATGAAGCACAAATTCCGCACCGAAAATCCACTTTAAAACCCTTCACTTCATGACTATGAAAAACCTGTTGATTGCATTCATGCTCGGCTTTGCCTTCACGCTTCAAGCAAGCGAAAAACTGGTCATCAAAGGCTCGGATACACTCGGGGCCAAGATGGTTCCACAGATTGCAGAGGCGTTTCGGGCAGCACACCCGGGTGTCGTGTTTGAGATTGCTGCTGAGGGTTCAACCACTGGCATCACTGCCATCATTGATGGGACTGCGGACATTGGCATGTCAAGTCGGGCTGCACGCCCGGGCGAAATCACTGCCGCGCGTGCCAAGGGCGTCAACATGGAAGCGATCACCGTCAGCTATGACGGTCTCGCGGTCATCGTCAATGAGTCCAACCCGATCAGCGATCTGAACCTGCGTCAGATTCAGCAAATCTTCACCGGTGACGTAGCGGACTGGTCCACTGTTGGACCATTTTCAGGCCGCATTTCCATCTACACGCGCAATACATCATCCGGAACCTATCAGGATTTCAAAAACCTTGCGATGCGTCGCCGCGACTACGCTCCATCCTCCCAGAAAATGGCTGGAAACGAGCAAATCGCCGCAGAAGTCGCCACCAATCCGACGGGTATCGGGTATGTTGGTCTGGCCTACATCCACACTCCTGGAGTCAAGGTGGTGAGCATCAACGGCAAGCTTCCCAGCCCACAAACCGTCAACGACAAATCCTATCCGCTGGCTCGTCCCAATTTCTTTTATACAAACGGACAAGCAAGCGGACTGGCGGGGGAATTCATCGATTTTGTGCTCTCTCCTGAAGGACAAAAAATCGTGGAAAGCGTTGGATTCATTCCACTGCAATAACCCTGGAGTTCTGGGATTCGTCACTTCATGCCCACCTGTCATCGAAGTCTCCGACACTGCCTGCAATACGCTCAAGGTACCCCCTCGAACACACACTGACCTTCTATGGAGGAACCGCATTCAAGCTCTCCTTCGATCAACCTGCGCAAACAGCGGCGCAAGTGGTTTGGCATTCACTCAGACAAGTGGATACAGGTGTTCTTTTTCGGGAATGCCTGGATCGCGATCCTCATCCTGCTGTTGATCGCGTTTTTCCTCTTCAAGGAAGGTTCTGGTTTTTTCGGTCAGAACCGTGAGGCACACGTGCTCTACCGCAAGGCTGGACTCGAGTATGTCGAACAGGTCAAATCCACCGAAGCAGACTACACCGCACTCTATCGCTACCTCAATTCGATCCGGGCAGAACAGATGGCAGCACTGCAGGCGCGGGGCGTGGCGTTCGCAGATGCCAACGAACAGCTCGCACCTCTCGAGGATTTTGCCTACGATTTTCTCGATCTCTCCTACCCTCTGAGCGATCTCAATGCAGAACTGACCGAGATGGTCACGTCGGTTCGGGATCAGTACGTGTCCAATGAAAACCTACGGGAATACCGGCGTTTGCTCCTGAGGCAGGGCAATACTGCTGAAGCCGAACAGGTGGAAATCCACGATGTTGATTTTGAATTTATCGAGAGCTATCTGCGTGAACAAACACCACGCTACGTGGATCTAACACAAAGCCTTAGCCGTGAGATTTCCGCCTTCACCGCCGATTTTCCGGAGCTTCCCGTACCAGGACATGGGGCAAAGATCACACGTTTTCGCGAATTGACCAATCAGTTCATCCAAAGCATTCCCTCCCGCGTGGATCGGCTCAAGGCATGGAATCCGGATGAACCGATCAGCTGGATGGCCTCCTTCACTTCCTTTATTTTTGGAAAGGAATGGGTCACCAACAGCTTCTGGCAGGACTGGTATGGCATCCTCCCCCTGCTCACCGGTTCCCTGATGGTGTCTGGCATCGCACTCACGCTCGCTGTGCCTTTTGGCGTCGCTGCTGCGATTTACGTCAACCAGATCGCAAGTCCCAGCGAACAAAAATGGATCAAGCCCAGCATCGAGTTCATCGCCGCCATTCCGTCGGTGGTGCTCGGATTTTTCGGAATTGCGGTACTGGGTGAAACCTTGCGCCAAGTCTCCAATATCAGCTGGCTCGAATTTCTGCCGTTTTTCCCCATCGCGGAGCGACTGAATGCGCTGACGGCCGGCTGCCTGCTGGCCCTGATGGCAACGCCAACGATTTTCACACTCGCCGAAGATGCGATCAACAACGTGCCCAAGGCCTACAAGGAGGCATCGTTTGCGGTCGGTGCCACCCGCATGCAAACCATCCTGCACATCATACTGCCGACCGCGCTCTCCGGCATCATTTCAGCGGTACTGCTCGGCTTTGGTCGCGTGATTGGGGAAACCATGGTGGTGCTGCTCTGCGCGGGCAACCGCATCGCCATCCCCGAACTGAGCGAAGGACTGGGCGCAATCGTGCAGCCCGTCCACACCATGACCGGAATCATTGCGCAGGAAATGGGCGAGGTCGAGCGCAGCTCCATCCACTACCGGGCACTGTTTGTGCTCGGCATGCTGCTGTTCCTGATCTCATTGCTGGTCAACTGGCTCGCCCAGAAGATCGTGCACAAGTTCAAAATCTCCGTCTGATTCATGCAAGCCAACGCCATCCATCCCTTCGCCCGAAAGGAAACGCTGCACAGCCGCGTGGAGCGTTTCATTGCATGGTTACTACGCCTGGCGACCTGGTTCGTGTTGCTCTGTGCAGCGGCGATCTTTGGTACCATCATTTTTCGCGGAGCACCCGTTGTATTCCAGGCTGAAGCACCCTTTGTGAATCTCGATTTCCTGACTCAAGCCCCGGAAACACTGCATGTGTTTGAACTCGATGGTGAAAAATTCGAACTCTCTAATACCGAATTCCGTGCCCATTTTGCAGATGCGGAGACCCTGCCTGCCACTCAGACTTATTCCTACTCGGGTGGAGGCATTTTCCCGGCGATCATGGGAACCATACTACTCGTTGCGGGTTCCATGACCATTGCACTGATCATGGGCATCCTCAGTGCAATCTACCTCAGCGAGTACAGTAAACCAGGCCGATTTATCAACCTCATCCGACTCTCCATCATGAACTTGGCTGGCGTACCCTCCATCGTCTTCGGACTCTTTGGTTTTGGCATGTTTGTCATCGGCCTGAAATGGAATGTATCCCTGCTCTCGGGCTGGTTCACCCTCGCCTTCATGGTGCTGCCAATCATCATCACCGCCAGCGAAGAAAGCCTGCGCTCAATCCCTGCAGGCTTTCGGGAAGGAAGCCTCGCGCTGGGTGCGACCAAATGGCAGTCCATCCGCACGAACGTGCTGCCCTACGCGTTGCCCGGTATCCTCACCTCTTCCATTCTGGGAATCGCACGGGTGGCTGGTGAGACTGCCCCGATCATGTTCACCGCTGCCTATGCGATCCGGGACACCCTGCCCTGGCAGGTCGAACGCGCAACCGACTTCTTTTTTCAAGGCGTCATGGCGTTGCCCTATCACATTTATGTCGTATCATCCAAGATTCCGCAAAACGCCTACACCGAGCGCATGCAGTATGGGACTGCGTTCGTCTTTCTCATCATTGTCTTTCTGATTGCCTTCACATCGATCCTTTTGCGCATCCACATCCGAAAACGCTACAAATGGTAACCCGAGCATGCATCAAACTCCTATGACCCAAGCACGCGCTCAATCGTCCCCTGCTCCCGTTCAGCCGGAAACGGATGCAACCGCGATTTCCGTCAATGGTGTGGATTTCTGCTATGGATCCACGCAGGCATTGTTTGACGTGCAACTGCAGATCCCAGAACACCAGGTCACCGCATTTATTGGTCCCTCCGGTTGTGGTAAGAGCACATTGCTGCGCTGCTTCAATCGCATGAATGATCTCATCGAAGGTGCGCAACTGACCAGCGGCACCATTGAAATCGCAGGCCATAACATCTACGACCCTCAAGTCGACGTGATCGAGCTGCGCAAGAAGGTTGGCATGGTTTTTCAGAAATCAAATCCCTTCCCCAAAAGCATCTACGAAAACATCGCCTATGGCCTGCGCATGCAGGGTGTGAAAAAAAAGTCCGTTCTGGATGAGGCCGTCGAAAAGAGCCTCACCGGTGCAGCACTCTGGAACGAGGTCAAGGATCGCCTGCACACCAGCGGCACCAGCCTCAGTGGTGGACAGCAGCAGCGCCTGTGCATTGCACGCGCGCTCGCAGTCGAACCGAGCATCATGCTCATGGACGAACCCTGTTCGGCCCTCGACCCCATCGCCACCGCCAAGGTCGAGGAACTCATCTTTTCGCTGAAACAGCAATACACGATCGTGATCGTCACCCACAGCATGCAGCAGGCGGCCCGGGTGTCTGACAACACCGCCTTCTTCTATCTGGGAAAGCTTGAAGAATACGGAAAGACTTCTACGCTCTTCATGAATCCCAAAAACCCGCAGACTGAGGCCTACATCTCCGGGCGTTTCGGCTAAGGCGCAGATTCACTCACTTTCATCCCCACATCCATCTCATGAAGCGATTTTTCGACGTCGAACTCGACACCTTCCGCGCTCACATCTCGCGCATGCTGACACTGACGCATCAACAGACCCGTCTTGCCGTGGAAGGACTGCTCGAGCGGGATAAGGCCAAATGCCAGCGTGTGCTCGAAATCGAAAAAGAGGTGGACCAGCTCGAAATTGAAGTGGACGCCGAGGCCGTTCGCTACCTCAACCTTCGCGCTCCCATTGCATCTGAGCTGCGCCTGATCATGGCGGGTTCCCGCATGAGTCACGAGTTTGAACGCATTGGTGATGAGGCCAAAAAAATCGCAAAACGTGCCCTGCGCACGGAAACCCTGCATCCCGAACCTTTTGTTGAAGGGGTGAGAGCGATGTATGAATTGATCGATAGCGTCTTCGACGGCCTGCACCGCATGTTTTCCGAAATTGATGCATCCGATGGCACCCTCCTCATGCGCAAGGATGCAGAAATTGATCGCATCAACAAAAACCTGCAAAACCTGCTCATGGAAGCCATCGAACAACACGATCTTGCGCTCAAGGCTGGGTTTGACCTGGTTTCCGTATCGCGCTCACTCGAGCGCATCGGTGATCACACACAAAATCTGGTGGAAAACATGGTCTTTCTGGTCACCGGTGCCGATATCCGGGAGGAGTAGGCATTCGCAGCCTGCGACGAGCACAGGCCCTACGAAATTTTCCAAAAAAAGGATCTGACCGCCCGCAGGTGATAAGCCGGATTCTGTCTCCCGTTGCCGGGCGTTGTTCATTTGTCTGACCCCGACGTGAATCAGGATCCTCCACCGAAGTGAAGCGCAGCATACCCGGAACCTTAAGGACGGGCCGCCCAGTTCCCTATTTTGCCTTGCACCGGATGGGGTTTATCCTGCCATCCCGATTACCCGGAATGCGGTGGGCTCTTACCCCGCCATTTCACCCTTACCCTTCGCTTACGCTCAGGGCGGTTTGTTTTCTGTGACACTTTCCGTCACTGACTGTTACCGTCAGTGCCCCCGCTTTCACGAGGCATCCTGCCCTGTGGTGTCCGGACTTTCCTCTATTCTGCTTTGAAAGAACAGCGAACAACTTCCTGCGAAGCGATCATTGTCAAGGATGCTGCCCGCGTTGATTCCCACATGCAAGCGCTTTTCGACGCAGACGAAAACCGCAATCGCACAACCTCGGGTGACAAGGCAAACTCCAGTGTGGACTGTTTTCCAGTGCCATTGCCGAGCGTAGAGGAGAAATGGCGCGCAGGAGCGCACTCCATACGATGAAAGGTGTGGATACTCAAGACCTCACCTGTATCAACCCCCAACGGTCGAACTACCCTGGACTCCGACAGCTTTCGCTATCAATAGGATCAGCGGTTATAGAGAGATTCCCTCCTCCAAGTTGCGGCACCAATCTCGGCCTTTGATTCACCACATAGGGCGACTAGATCACGGCGGGCGGATTCGCATCTTGATTCCTGCTGGATCAAATGATCGAGATACTCTCGAACCAGCGCGTTGACGGAAGTGGAGCATTCCACCGCGATTCTACGGGCTGCCGACAGCTTCTTTTCATCGATTCGAAGGGTGAGGTTTTTCATAATGCACACATTATGTGCATTGTGCAATGCGCCAAGGCAGACTGACGATCACGATACGAGACCATCCGAACTATCCTGATCCCGATCAGATTCTGAGAGCCCCTGAGTTGTGTTCGGTCAGGACACCTCACTCCCCTCCATCGACGGTACGTTGGAGGCTGGATGCGCTTGATGGCAACGTCATCAATCTGCATGCGCAAAAAAAAGCCGGCGGCGGCACTATGCAACCACCGACCGGCCAGAACCCAAAAAATTCAGGGTATTCCGGGATCTTTCTACCTCCGTCCTGCCTTGGAGATAGGGTTGAGACCCCGGAAAAAGACCCAGATTCTTGTTTAGAATGAGAATCGGGCGCTCAGCGAATAGCTGCGAGGCTCGAGGAAGTAGTAGAACGGCTCCAACTGCCCCGTTGTCGTATTGTAATTCGACGCGAGCACCTGCTTGTCGTTGTTCTCGAGCAGATTGTCGACGTTGAGCTGCAGACGAACGGGGATGCCCTTCATCTCGAATTCGTAGGCCAGCATGGCATTTGCAAGGTAGTAGGAATTCCCCTTGAAAATCTCGGCCTTCGGATTTTCCAGCGTTGCCGGGTTCACCCCGAGCACCGCATCCCCGCGATACTTCACTCCGCCACCAATGGTCAGACCCCGGATGGGTCCATCACTGAACGTGTAGGCAGTGAAGAGGTTTGCGTTCCAGGGACGAATGTTGGTTTCCGTGACACCTTCTCCTGCTTTGACGACGGCCATGAGGTTGTCCAATCCATCAATCAGGTCACCCACCGTGTTGTTGCCCAAAAAGCCAGGGGAACGACTGGTATCGTAGGGGGTGGAGCGCCACTGTTCCCACTCGCTGCGATGCTTTTTGATGTAGGAATTGAGGTGTGTGCCGAGATCCGACACAGCATTGTCAGTCTTGCTGACGTTAAACGAGATTCGCCAGTTGTCCGTCGGATTGGCAGTGAGTTCAAACTCCCAGCCGTCCGAACTCTGCGCACGCGTATCCCGACCTCCGGCGCGATGACCATTCGGATCGTTCTGATCCGTAAGAATCGTCTCACTGCCTCCGTTGAGGATGGTGGTCCAGATCGCACTGATGTAGTTCGTGAAACGTCCGTCAAATCCAGTGGAAGCATTTTCCTGAGCCACCGAAAAATAGCCAAGATTGGCATGGACCCTTCCGTCGAAGAGGCGGAATTTCAACCCAATGTCTTCTCCGACTCCCTTGAGTGCTCCGATTTCACGTCCAGCCCTCAGGGACTCATCTTCGAACGCCTGCGCTCCGGCCTGTGGCTGGAAGTTGGTGGACTTGTTGGCATAGATGCTCAAACCCTCCACCCAGGGCAAATGGTAAACCAAACCAACGGTGTAGGTGTCGCCGCTTTCCTCCTGAGGAGCCAAGGAATCTGCAAGTCCAATTGCCTCACCGGTTCCGTTGGGATCATTGATGCGGCCTGAGTTTTCGATGCTGACTTCATCCCGGCGCACACCAAGTGTGGTGATCAGGGATTCACTCAGGAAGGTGCTTTGAATCGCAAATGCTGCAGAATCAATTTCCGTTTCTCCTCGGGTCCAGTTGTTTCTCACAAATCCGCCGGAAAAGCGGTACTGCGGATTTCCATAAAATACACTGTCAGATAGCGGATTCTTGAAAGGATCTGGCACTCCGCGCTGATCGAGATCGGAGGAAAAATAATCGATATGCGTCGCACGACCTCCGTAGTTGTTGCCACTGAAGTAGTTCACATCCGGCCGATCTGGTGATACGTTCGCCTCACGGAAGCTTTCCGTTTCCTGAGTCGTGGTTGAACGGCTCACGAAACCCACAATCATGTGATTGCCGGCCTTGCCCAAATCGAGGTTATAACTCGCGCTCAGGCGAATGTCTTCCTGATCATCATCCCGCAGGCTATAGGTGGGAACGTAATTGATGATGGGAGTGCCCACAAACGGATTTGTGATCGGCGAATTGAGATTGAGTGCGCCCACCCCTTGTCCGGTCGTCTCAGGTCCGCCTTCTGTAGCGTCAAAGTTTCCATCCGTGGAGAAGGACGGAAGCATGGAAGTCACATCGAGCTTGTAAGCGATCTCGGCAAAGAGCATGGGTGCCTGGTTTCGGCGGTCCGCCTGGATCGATTGTGCGGTCAGGTTGATATTGAAATTTGATCCGATTTTCTGATCCACAGAAGCATGCAGCACGTGGTAGTCGGTGAAATTCACGGCACCGGGTCCTGTCGGATTCGCAGTTCGGGGCATGATTGACTCATCGTCGATGAACTGCGGCGTGTTGTAGCCTGCAGTATTGTTGTGAAACGAAGTGCGATAGTAGCGCTTGCCTTCGCCTCGGGTTCCGACCCAAACGAGCTTGTTTGCAAGCGGTCCATCCGTGAGGTAGATTGTCGGAGTTCCCAAGTGAGCTGTGCGACGTTCAAAGGTTTGCCCCTCCGGCGGAGTGTTGACGAGACCGTTGGAAGGCGAACCCGCAAAGGAACGCTGTTGTGCGTAGGTTTCATCATCTGCGGACCAGGGAGATTCCGGTGTACCGAAGTTGACAAAATAACGACCCTGATCGACCCAGCTCGAGATCTGGTCTACCGCATTCCAGGGACGTACGCGGTTCTGCTCGAGTTCGCCGAACTCCGTATGGATGCGAATTTCAGTCTTTTCGAGAGGACGGGCAGTCAATGCCAACGCTCCGCGTTTCTGATCATCCCGCGCAAAATCCTTCCAGCCATCTGCCGATTGCAGCAGTCCGTTAAAGCGTACTGCCAACTTGCGGTCCAAAAAGGCGCGATTGACGTCGAGCGATGCACGCTGCTCCGACCAGCTACCCGTGCGAAGCGTCAAATGCGTGGCGTTGTTTCCGAGAATGGCGGACTTGACCGTGGTATTGACAATGCCTCCGGGTCCTCCAACCCCGAAAATCATGGAATTGGGTCCACGTGCAACCTCAATGCGTTCGATATTGAAGCTGTCGGACGCCAGCGTGGTCGGGAAGTAGTCACGGGTCGCCACTGCATTACGGTATCCGCGGATCTGGATGTTGTATTCATTCCCAACCAGTCCGTTTCCCGTCGAAGCACCTACATTTGAAGCACCTCCGCCGATGTCGATGTCGGTGTTCAACCCATAGGAGATGGCATCGTTGATATTGGTCGCCCCGATGTCTTCGAGGAACTCAAGGGTCAGCACCGAGATGGATGCGGGGGTATTTTGCAGTGATTGATTCAAACGGCTGCCCGACAGGGTGTTGGTGGCCGTGTAGCCGGAGTCTTTTGAGGTATCAATGACAAACGGCGACAAGTCATAGACATCGCTATCACCGTCATCGGAGTCGTTTTGCGAATTGGCCGGATTGACCACAGCGACAAGGAATGCAAACAGCGTTGTCAGCAGTTTTTTGTCCTTTGCAGGTTTCGTATTCATTTGGTTTATTTCGGGATTTTTGCTGTCTCCCGCCTGCAATTGCCCACTTGCGCCATGCTCCGAAGCTGTGCTCACGCGCCGGATGATGATGGTTCCGGTTCCATGGTCCCTCGTCGCGGACAGGGGGGTGTCCGCAATCAGAGACTCAACGGCCTCGAATGCTGAGAGTTGCCCCTCAATGGCATTCAACCGCAATCCTTGAATATCTTCGACGGCATAGATCAGTGGAACATCCACCATTTCGAGAAAAAGTCGAAAAGCCTCGTCTGCTTCCAAGCTGGGTAAGTGAAGGAAGTAGCGTTGATTTTCGGAGCCTGAATGGGGGGAAATGTTGCTCTGATTTGCCGCTTGGCATATGGGCAGGAATGCGATCTGCGTGAGAATGAACCAGGCTACTTTGCGTATCGACATGTTAACTGCATCCAACGCATACCTTTGACTTTTTCAGAAGTCAAAAGCTATGTAGTCTGAAACATTCATCTTCGAATAATGGAGTAAGTTGGGCTTTCACAAGCCGGGGTTCACTGGAGAAGTCGCACCGTCACCCCAAATCCCCTAAAAGAAAGTTGTCTTTTTTGCAGCAACGCAAAACACGTTCACAACTCGTTCCCTATCAACAGGCAATAAAGAAATAAACCTGCAAATGCAGTTTCAGTTTTCCGCAGGCGCCGATTCGTCACCCACAATATACACTCCCGGCTCAATCTGTTTTGAGGGAATGTGATAGGCCGTTTCGAGGATGCGGAGAAAACTCATCACATCATCACTCGGGAAACGGCCTCCGATTTTGAATTCATGGAGTCTATTGTCGATGATGATCATTCGGCATCCGGTTTTCTGTTCAAAGCTCTGCGAAATCTCAAGCAGGGTCTCCCCCTCCAGAGTCAGAAGTGACTTTCGCCACTGCAGACGTTCGTCGATTTCCTCGCCATCGGCTTTGAAAACAGCCAGCTCCAGAGGACGTGTCCCCGTTCGATTGACAATTTCGACCCGACTGCCAGCATCGAAGAACTCTTCTGATACCGGGTTATCTACAACGTCATCAACTACAGGCGTGTCTTCCGACATCGACGGTGCCCGCTGCTCAGAGATGGAAATCGTTCCTTCGGTGACGATCACTTCGATGCGGTCTGCCATTTTCACGTTGAACGCAGTGCCCACGGCCTGGATTCGCACACCATTCACAAAAACCGAAAAGGGCCGATCCGAATCCTTCACCACACTGAAATGGGATTCGCCGTTGAGCAGATCGATGCGACGTTCCGTCGTCGAAAATGCGATCTTGAGCGTCGAATGCGTATTCATGCGCACGAGCGAACCGTCTGACAAGATCCGTGTAATAGGACTCTCGGTTGCCTCGATCAGACTGGCATGCTCAAACGCGTCCGCAGATGACTGAAAATGCCGGATGCCCAACCATGCGGAGAGGGTCAGTGAAAGCATCACCACTGCGGCTGCCGCCATACCCACGCCTGAACGCCACCACGGGGTTTCCAACCTGGGTTTAGACAGGTCACCCAGCAGGTCATCGACAAAATAGGATGGCAGCTCTGCGACCCGTTGTTGAATGCTGCGATGCGATTCGATCTGCTCGGCCAACTGCGGATCGTTTTTAAGCTCTGATTGCAGTTGCTTCGATTCCGACGGAGTCAGACCACGATCAAGCTTCACAAACCATGCGGCACTCGCATCCGCCAGAACGGAGTCAGAATCAGATTGATGGGAAGTCTGTTTACGCATCAGAAGGGTTCAGGGTCGGGTTACGCCCACATTTTCCAGGAATTTGCGGCACTTCTTGAATCCAATGGTCAGCTGAGTTTCCACTGTTTTCACCGATACATTCAATCTTTTTGCAATTTCTTTGTGAGGTAGGTGGTGATAATTTCTGAGCAGGAAGATGATTCTGCATTTCTCGGGCAGCTGCGTGATCGCCGATTTCATCAATTCGACCTCATCGGACACTTCAAGCTGCTCGATGAATGCATCTGCATCACTAGGGAAGTCGCACGAGTCTTCGTTTTCCCGTAAAGGAGAAATGCGGGATGTATATTTTTTTCGCAAATGATCGCGTGTGATGTTCCGCGCAATGCTGAAAAGCAGGCTGCGAGCATTGTGGATCGTTGCTGCATTCTGAATCTTCATCACCCGAAAAAATGTTTCCTGAACCACATCGTCCACTTCTACTCCTTCAGGCAAGCTATTTCTCAAATACGCTCTCAACGCGTATTCATTCGGTCGTACTTCGACTTCGAACCAGTCAGCTTTTTGTTGGGGAGACATGTTTTGGGTTGAGCGTGAAACCGAACAGAGCAATCACTTCCGACCAAACCGACTGGATTGCCAATCAGACAAAGCCCGTCCTGCTTCAAAAAGCGGCTTCAGGCAAGCTTGTGGTGCCACGCACCTGTCAATGGGTATTCGGGGGAAGAGAAGCATCCAACGGCTCATCATGAATGGGGGATTGAGAGCTGAGAACACTGTCAAATGAACAGTAGTTTCAGAGATTCTGAACAGGAACTCAGCTCTGTCAATTACAGTGTCAAAAATCCCAATCCACGTTCTCGTCTTCTTCATGAAAGTGCGAGCTGCGCCTGCTCGCATCGCAGAAAATGCTGACGGCACTTCTGCATGCCAATCAAACCCTGATTCTGAACCGTAAACTTCGAAAGTCCCATTCGATTTGCAATCTCCTGATGGGAGAGTCCCTCAAACTTGCGCATGGTGAAGATCATTCGACATCGCTTTGGTAATGTGCTGATTGCCTCTTTCAATATCGACACTTCCTCGGCCTTTCGGACCTGTTGAAATGGATCCGGTTGCTCAAAAGGGACGTACTGAAGCAATAAATCCAGATCGGCATCCGCACGATTCTCGATCTTGGTGTGCCGGATTTTGTTGAGTGCAAGATTTCGAGCGGTTGAAAACAGAAACGCGCGAACATTGCGGATGTCATGACTCTTTGCATACTGAATCATCCGCAGCATCGATTCCTGTACAAGATCCTCAATGTCCCCCGCATCGGGAAAACGATTCTCCAGCCATCGCTGTAACGCATCGCGATGCGAGATCATTTCGTACACAAGGGCATCCAGATCATGTTGTGACAGGGGGTTTGGCATAGCAGCAGACTCTCAGGGGGTTTCCAAGAACGTCGCACCGTCCCCGGAAAACCCCTAAAAGAAAACTAGAAACGCTTGCGAATCCGGGCTAACCTGAAGCCACAGACCCAGGAAGCAGATTCTTTGCGTTATGAAATTTTTTCGGTAACCTTTTTGCAGCAACGCGGTATTCCTCCACATATGCGATCCATGCTTTCCCAACCTTCAGATCGGTGTGAACGAACCCAGTGACAATCAATTGATGCAATCTGTTCGCACCGGAACACTTCAGGCCATGAACACCTTGTTTACCCGCCATCGATATCCGCTGCTCAGTTACTTCCGCAACATGGGTGTGAGGTCGGACGATGCGGAGGATCTCGTGCAGGAGGTGTTCTGGAGGATGTTGCGCTATCGGGAAAGCTTCCAGAATCATCACAGCTTTCGAGCCTGGATGTTTCAAATTGCCCGAAATTCACTGCGTGACGCGCAGAAGAAGCGACCACCCCTGCACTTGGATTCAACCGGGGATGATCCTACCGACGCGATCTCTTCCGACCCTCGGGAAACGGCAACACACCAGTCGGATGTCGAGCACCTGCGCATCGCTCTGGATACGCTACCAGAGTCCAAAAGGGAAATCCTCGTTCTCGCGCGCTTTCAACACTTCACCCACCTGGAACTTGCAAACGTGCTCGGCTGCAGTGAAGGGGCCGCAAAGGTTCGCCTGCACCGAGCGCTGAATGCGCTCAGACAATCCTACACACAACAACTTCACACATCCATTTCAAACCGATGAACCCGCATGATACATCCGATCCCCTCTGGGATAAACTGGGAACCCTTCCGCTTCCCTCGCCGGGGGATGAATCCCATTCGCACCAGTTGTTCAAGCTGCGCCTGCAGGCCTATGCAGATGGCCATGCAGATGGCAGTCAATCCGCTCGCCGCACTCAGACTGCACACGGCGGATCCGCAAACAAAACCAAAATGACCTTGTTTGCGGCATGGGTTGGAATGACGGCTGCAGTCTGCATGGGCTTGCTGCACATGCTGCAGCTCCAAAACCAGCATGCCCTTCAGCAGGAACTCCGCTCTCTACGCCAGCTTTGGGTGGAAAGTCAGCTGCAGCAGATCTCTCCTGCCGCCCGCGTCGCCAGTCTTCGTAAAGCCACAGACTGGATCTCACAGGACTCCCGGCTGCTCGCTCCGTTTCTGCAAACCCTCAACAGCGATCCCAGTGTCAATGCACGCCTCTCCGCACTCGATGGATTGAGTTCCAGTCTAGGTTCGGCGACGATGCGTACCATCCTGCTGCAATCGATACCACTTCAGGATTCCCAAATCGTGAAACAGGAGATCCTTCGCCACCTGAAAGCCTCAACTCCAGCATCGCAGTGGCAACAGGTTCGTCATTCCCTTCATGTTCTCGATCCCGCCGCACTTGAATTGCTGGACCATACGACCCAGGCACCCACCGAATCCTACCCGATTTTATGAATATGAAACAGTTATTATCACAACTCCAGCTCACCTCAGCCTGGATCGCGTTCACCAGCACACTGATAACGGTACACGCCGATCCGGAGGATCTCACGTTCCGTGCGCTCCAATCATTTGGCTCCGACAAATCCACCCTGAGCAATGATGACTTTTGGAAGGATTTTCAAACCCGGACCCTTGAGCAAAGCTTTGAGGCAAGTCCAGGAACTAAGCTGGAAATGAGGATTGAAGACGCCGATGTTGTCATCTCCTCCCACACCGAACCCGGGATCCAGATCCGATTCGAACATGCCGTGAAGGCCAACAACGCCCACCATGCCAAGCCGTTTTTCGACAGCTATGACGTTGCGTTTGAGTCGACGGCACGTGGTTTGCAACTTCATGCGAAGTTCACCCATCGACTCCGGGAATTCCGAAGCAGCCCCTCACAGGCCCGGTTCGAAATCCTCGTGCCAGCCGACTACCCGCTGGCGATTCATCTCGTTGACGGAGATCTCGCAATGGAGCATTTGTCCGGAGCAAACTCCATCCACCTCGTTGATGGCAAGCTCAACGCACGCGACATCAACGGAACTCTGCAGGCAAACATTGTTGACGGTGATTTCACACTGGAGCAGATGATGGGTACTCTCAATGTTCGGCTCACGGATGGCGACCTGACCGCCACTTCAATCAGCGCTCCCGTTCAGGCTCAAGTCACCGATGGGGACATCCACATGAGTTGGGCAGGTTCCGTGGTTGAGGCAATCCAGCTCGCAACCACAGATGGCGATGTCGCCCTTGAATTTCCATCTGATGCGGCATTCAACCTCAATCTCGTGGTGACTGACGGTAAGGCCGTCGTTGGGTTTCCGGTGGAACAACGCCAGCAAAAATCCGACTCCACCATCGTGATCAGCCGAATTAACGGTGGAGGAGCGCCAGTCTCCATCACAACCACAGATGGGGATGTGCGGCTCAAAGCAAGAAAGACGAACTGAGAGGTTCCGTCGTGCGACAACAAGGGATCGATGGTGGAATCCTGCCACGTCCACTGTTCATTCGTTTTCGGAGGACCGTACATTCCCAGATGCTTCCGTTCGTTGAAAACTGCTCCTGTCGGTGTCCGGAACGGCTTGACTCTGGCTCAGGGCTGCGTTCCTGAATGGGGAATAACGCTGCACCGCCCACACATATCCCGTGCAAAAGTGCTTTGCTAACCCCAAACCCAATCGAACCCCTGATGCTTTATCTTCGCTACCGCAACTGGTCCCTGCTGGGGCTGCTCATACTTGTGTTCGGTCTGCACCCATCAGCGATCACTGCAGAACGCAACAGCCGTGATCAGACTGAACTTCTGACCGTAGACCCAACTCCCGTCAACGCCAAGGCGAGTCAGGAAGTACACCAGGTTCTACAATACCTTGCATCGCTCTATGGAAAGTTTGTGCTCAGTGGACAGCAGGATCTCACTTGGTATGACGAGGTGGACATGGCCGGGCGCGTCTTTGCCGACACGGGCAAATACCCTGCGGTCATGGGCTATGATTTCATGAACTACCACCGTCCAGGCATTGACGAGGGAAACGGTCTGCATCAGGTCGAAGAGGCGATTGCCCACTGGCAGCGAGGCGGCCTCATCACCTTCTGCTGGCACTGGCGGGATCCATCGCTCGAGACGATTGCCTTTTACACCCGCTCTACTGACTTTCGCATCGATCTCGATGATGCTGAGGTACGGGGTCAATTGCTGCGCGACATCGACCAGATTGCCACCGATCTCAAGCGACTGGAGCATGCTGGTGTGCCCGTGCTCTGGCGCCCCCTGCATGAAGCATCGGGCGGATGGTTCTGGTGGGGCGCAAGCGGACCCGAAGCCTACATCGGACTCTGGCGCCTCATGTATGACCGCCTCACGCATCACCACGGATTGAACCACCTGATCTGGGTCTACAACGCCCAGGATCCCGACTGGTATCCCGGCGACGCCTATGTGGACATCGTGGGTGAGGATGTTTACGCCCGTGCCCGTTTGAATGGTAAGCCCGATTTCAGCAGTCAGCGCAAACGCTTCCTTGAAGCCGCTCACACACCGGGCACGCCCAAAATCGTCGCGCTTACCGAAAATGGAACCATCCCAGACCCCGACGCCATGATTGCCGATGGTGCCATGTGGTCCTATTTTGTGACCTGGAATGATGTGATCGATCCGACTTCCAAAGACAGCTTCTGGAGCGGCCCCAAACACAATCCGCTCTCTCATCGCCAACAGGTTTATGAGCACCCCAAAGTATTGACGCTCGAGCAAGTGGCCGCAGATCGGTTGAAGTGGTGAGCGGCGTTAGCGATCCCTTTCGGTCGGGCTATCCCTTCGAACACCGAAGGGAGCGGTCAGCGACAAGCACAGGCCCTACACATTGCAAGTTCCGCCTGTGAAACTGCAAATGATGGAGATCCCAGCAAAGGTTCCCGTATCAGGAGTCGATGTAGAGCACGCGTCCACACTGGTCGCACTTGACCAGTTCTCCCATACGGGCCTGTTTGAGCACGTCGTTTGAGACACGCATGTGGCAACCGCCACAGTTTTGCCCGGTAATCGAAGTCAAATACGGAGGTCGCTTCACCTGTTGCACCAGGATCTGAAAGAGTTGAATGCGCTCATCATCCATACTCTGAGCCTGGGTCTCATACGTGCCTTCCGCATCCCCCAGTCGCGTTTCAAGCTGTGTCAGTTTCTCCCGGCACTCCGCGATCATTCCTTCATGGTATGTGATGCGTTTATCACAGGCCTGCTCCTGTTCCTTTAGCTTCTCCCGCACCACGTCCATGCGTTCCATCACCTCGAGCGCCTCGGTTTCCAGATCACTGATGCGCTGCTCAAATAGCTCAATTTCGTGGGTGAGTGCCTGGTATTCTTCGTTTTTTTTGACCTGCAGCTGCTGATTTTTATATTTGGAAATCTGCGTTTGAGCTGCCTCGACTTCGAGTTCCAGATTCTTTCGCTGCAGCTCGTGATCCCGCAACTCCTGGCGCTGTCCTTCGAGTGTATCGAGTTCTTCCTTTATTTTTTGCCGGAGTTTCTCGATTTCGAGCGGGAGGCGCTGGATTTCAGTTTTGAGCTGCTGGACGGCTGCAAACCGGTCCTGTAGGATGAGGAGATCGTGAATATTGTCCGTGGCCACGTTCACCACTCTCGTCGATTCCGAATGAAAGGCAATGAAAACCTATCCATCGCAGACTCGCATTTTGCATGGGTTTCCCAATGGCAACCCCAA
Organism: Puniceicoccaceae bacterium; assembly: GCA_040224245.1. Lineage (NCBI taxonomy): Bacteria > Pseudomonadati > Verrucomicrobiota > Opitutia > Puniceicoccales > Puniceicoccaceae > Puniceicoccaceae bacterium. The sequence continues at coordinate 28,296 of JBEGIR010000073.1, forward strand.
GCATGCCCACACCCTCAAATGCCTTGCCCACCCTCATCCGAAATCGGGATGAGTGAAACAAATGGCCTTCCGAATCCTGAACCTCGATTGGATTAGGGATTCGCATACTCGGGCGCGAATCCACCAACATTCTTGAAAAATTCACGAAAAACCCTTCCACTAGCAGGCATGGATCGCGAGAGTTCGGAAATGCAGGTGCAACGCGCCATACTCGATTTCACCATGGGAGACTACGCTGCCGCAATGGAGAAACTCGATGCAGTACTCAACGCTCAACCTGATGTCTTTGAGGCGTTGTTGGCGAAAACCGAAGTACTCTACGCACAGGAACAGTATGACGCCGCACGGCAAACTGCTGAGGCTGCCGAAGCAGTTCGCCCCGATGATGTGCACCTGAAAACCAGTCTTTCCCGCATTTGGATGCAGATCGGAGACAAGGAGCGAGCCGAAAAATATGGAGCCGAAGCCAAGATGCTGAGCTGGAAAGCCGAACTGCTGCAGCCGCCCACCCCCGGAGCCGTTCAAAACTGAACCTTGCATTCCTCGCGCAATCCCCTAGATAATCCTGCCTTTTTTATGAAAAAGAGTGAGTTCATTCTCGATTTTGAAAAACCCATCCGCGGGTTGGAGCAGAAGATTGAATCCCTGAACGAATCGTCCCATTCCTCTCGGGTCGATGTGCAGGATGAAATTGCTGCCATCCGTCGCAAGCTCGAGAGCACAAAAACAGAGATCTATGCTTCCCTCACTCCATGGCAACGCGTCCAGCTGGCTCGCCATCCTCATCGCCCGACCACACTCGACTACATTGAACTCATTTTCTCGGACTTTCAGGAACTGCACGGCGACCGTGCTTTTCAGGAGGACCATGCCATCGTCGGAGGTCCTGCGATCCTGGAAGGCAAACCCGTCATGGTGATCGGACACCAGAAGGGTCGGGATACCAAGGAAAACCTGAAACGCAATTTTGGATGTCCGCACCCTGAAGGTTACCGCAAGGCCCTTCGCCTGATGCGCCAGGCAGAAAAATTTCAGCTCCCAATCATCACTTTCATTGATACCTCAGGTGCCTACCCTGGCATCGGTGCCGAAGAGCGCCACGTGGCAGAAGCCATCGCAGTCAATATTCGGGAAATGAGCATCATGCGCGTCCCAATTGTTTCCATCATCATCGGCGAAGGGGGTTCGGGCGGTGCGCTTGGCATCGCCATCGCCAACAAGGTGTCCATGATGGAAAATGCCTACTATTCGGTCATCTCTCCCGAGGGATGCGCTGCAATCCTCTGGAAAGACCGAGCCGCAGCACCCGAAGCAGCTGAGGCACTCAAACTGGGAGCGCGCGAACTCAAGAGTCTCAACGTCATCGATCACATCATCAACGAACCTCTTGGGGGTGCACACCGCGACAAGAGTGCGGCAGCCCAGTCGATCCGCCAACAGATCCTCGCTGATTTCGACGAACTCTTTACCCTTTCAACCGATGCACTCGTGGAGCAACGCTATCAACGTTTCCGGAAGCTGGGTTCCTTTGTCGAATCCTCAAATGCTCCGGAAAAGTGAGCTGACGACGATCCGCAGCATTCGCTGAGCTGTCACACTGCCTGACAGGGATAGCCGGGGTCCCGCTCCGACGAATTGAAAACACTCATTTCACCCAACTGGGAATAGCGGAGAAGCTGCTTCCGCCTTATAATCTCACGTCAGTCCGTTAGCCTCATGGCTGCGGGAACAGGTGCGCAGCTGGGTATCAATCTTCAGAATATGGTTCTGAATCCACTCCCGAAGCTCCCGATACAATGCCAGCACCGCGCCAGGTTCGTTCCCGTTGCGCTCAATCTCCTGCTGGATTCGCTCGATGCCATCGATGAAGGAGCGATGGGCTGCTTTGTTTTCGGCAGCCACTGGACAGCGATACTGCTCCATGCATGACTCCTCATACGCAAAATGCTGCTCCGCATAGTCCCTTGCAAATTCGAGAATGTCCTCCACAACTTCCATGCCCAATCCCGAGGTGATCGCATCGTGCAAGCGGTTGAGTTGATTAAAGATCTCCTGGTGCTGGCGATCAATCGCCTCAACTCCAGTTGCGTATTTCTCACTCCATTCAATCAGCATGACACAGGCGGGGTATTAGAATTTCAGGAATCATCCACTGGATGGGTCCATCGTCAGGTTTTCGAAAAACTGAAGCGCAGGGGTAAGGTTTCACAGATGAACGGATCGTCAGAGAAAACAGATCGCCTTGCCAATTTCCAGTGCCTTTTCACGTGAGACCAGGATTTCGACAAGCTTCAGTCCAAACTCCACCGCAGTACCCGCACCCTGAGAGGTGATGATGCATCCGTCCACGACGACTTTTTTGTCTGCAATGCGGTCCTGCAACTCATCCTGCGTCGAGGGGTGGGAGGTGTAGTCTCTGCCTTCCAACAATCCCTGGTCGTGCAGCAGCAAGGGTGCCGCACAAATCGCCGCGATCCACTTGTGTTCCTGATACATCAGGTCGATGATATTGCTCAGGTATCCGTGAGAGCGCAGTGGGTGAACTCCCGGTCCACCAGGGATCACAAGCGCGTCAAAATCATCCACATTCAACGGGCGGCGCAGACTTTCATCCGCCCACATGGGTACGTCATTTTTGGTGATGACCTGACGCTCAGTCGACACCGCCACCGTGAGCACTTCACACTCTGCCCGACGAAGCAAATCGAGAGGAGCCACCGCTTCGATGTCCTCCATCCCTTCGTGAAACATGTACATGACACGACTACTCATGGATGACTCCCTCCTCTGTTAAAATGGCTGTTCCCTCCGCATCCTTCCAATTGAATTGCAGGCGAATCTCCACATCAGGGTGCAGGCTGAAATGCACCGGACACGTTTTTGCCGCTCGCACCAGCTGCTGACGCCGTTTTTCGTCCAGCTCAACTGGTACCTCCATCGTCACATCGAGCCGGGCAATGCGGCGCGGTGAATCGGTCGACATGATTTTGAGCACTTTCGCCCGGGTACCGGTGATATCAAATCCCGCCGTGCGAGCCTGAATTCCCATGATGGTCATCATGCAAGTGCCCAGGGCTGTGGCACACAAATCCGTAGGTGAAAATGATTCTCCCTTGCCATGATTGTCCACTGGCGCGTCGGTTTGCATGCGATTGCCTGACGGTCCATGCACGGCTTCGCACCGCAATTCCCCCAGGTACGCGATATCGATTTCTACCATTCCCAAAGGCTAAACAAAGCTCGGGGAATTCCAACTCAAATTCAGCGATTCCCAGGATTTTGAGAATCACCCCATTCGCAGTTTTGACTTTGCGAATCTGGCACTTTAGGGTGCAACAGTCTCACCATTTCTGGCATGCATGCCCGCACCCCTGTCATTTTTATTTTTCTCCGAATATTTCGGAACGTTTCGGAGTCCTTCTCTAGCGTTGGGATTCAACGATTCTATTTTCATCATGCGCTGGTCCCTTCGATGCACCAGCGACATTCTCTCAATCAAAACACAACAACCCATATCTTCATCATATGAACTCACACGAAGTTGATTACGAAATCTACGGAAACGACCTGCAGGCGGTCGAGATCGAGCTCGATCCGAACGAAACGGTCATCGCAGAAGCCGGTGCCATGAACTGGATGGAGGAGGGAATCTCCTTTCAAGCCAAAATGGGTGATGGCACCGATGCGGGTTCCGGGATCATGGGTAAGCTGCTCTCTGTGGGTAAGCGCGCGCTCACTGGCGAGTCACTCTTCATGACACATTTTACGAATCAGGGTGTTGGAAAAAAACGGGTGGCCTTTGCGGCACCCTATCCCGGTCACATCATTCCCGTGGATCTCGGCCAAATGGGTGGCTCCATCCTCTGTCAGAAGGATGCCTTCCTTGCCGCCGCCTTTGGCACCAAGGTATCCATTGCCTTCAACCGCAAACTCGGAGCGGGCTTCTTCGGTGGTGAGGGTTTCATTTTGCAGAAGCTCCTTGGTGACGGTCTCGCCTTCATCCATGCCGGTGGCACTGTGGTCAAGAAGGAACTCAAGGGTGAGACGCTTCGCATCGACACGGGGTGTATTGTAGCCTTCACCGAGGGGATCGACTACGACATCCAGCGCGCGGGCAACCTGAAAAGCATGTTTTTTGGCGGCGAAGGTCTCTTCCTCGCCACGCTCAAGGGAACCGGAACCGTCTACCTGCAGACGCTTCCCTTCTCCCGCCTCGCTGACCGCATCCTGCAGAATGCTCCAAGTGCCGGAGGAAAAAGCAAGGGTGAAGGCTCCGTTCTCGGTGGACTTGGCCGCCTGATCGACGGCGATTGATCCATTTGAAGACCTTTCCTTTGATACTTTATCCTGCAACATTCGTTCGGAAACAACCGGGCGAATGTTGCACGACCTTCATTTGTTCAATCCGCTCAGCGTCATTCGCTCGACGGCAAACCGTTTGACAATGGTTTCTGGACTAGTCATCGCAGACGGGTTCAACATCCTTACCCCCTGCACCTTCGTCAGGAGCGAAAGAGGATCGAAACCCAATCCCCCTGCTGGTGCCATTGCGTTGCGATCTTTCGTTCCGGCATCTGATTTGCCATCTCTTCCAGAAATCGTTCTGTCACCTTTTCCCGCTCGGGCGCGAGCACACCGCTCAGAATCATCACCCCCTTCGGATCCCATGCCCGCACGAGGTTGTCTGCATAGATCATGAGCACATCGGCCTGGATGTTGGCCACCATTAATTCCGCCCTGCGATCCCGCAGACCCTGTTCGAGTCCGGCTTCGCGGATTTCGATGCGCGTCTGCATTCCATTTTTTTCCGCATTCTCAGCCGTCACTTTCACGGCTTCCGGATCGCGGTCAAAGGCATAAATCTCGCCAAACCCCAGCAGTGCCGCAGACATCGCCAGAATGCCGGACCCGCATCCTGCATCGATCACGTTGCAGTTCGCCACCTCGCCCTCGCGCTCCGTCCAGAACGCATAAATCGCCTCTGCACAAAGCCGCGTGGTCTCGTGGCTTCCTGTGCCAAAAGCCATGCCGGAATCGAGATAGAGGTAAACATCAGCATCCACTCTCGGGAAGGTCTCCCTTTCCCACTCGGGCACCCAGTTTAAATGACCGACTTTCCATGGTTTGAGGTGATGCCGGTAGGCCAGTTTCCAGTCCTGATCCTCCAGCGTTCCGATCTCGGGTTCCCGTCCCTGCAGATCCGGCACCTGCTCGATCAGATTCGCAAACGCCGCATCAAAGGCATCCTGATTTTCAAAATAACCTTTGAGCAGCGGAGTACTGTGGCGGTCTTTCTGAAACAACAGCCAGTTCTCCTGGATCGCTTCACAGAACAGAGCCTCCAGCTCATCCATGAGCTCAGGCGTGATCGGTACACTGATTTCTAGCATGATCGAAACCCCATCAAAAGAGTTTTACAGTTCTGTTCGATATCACTCCCCAAAAAAGCGCTTCGCTTTTTCAAAGAAGGATTCGGACATCGGATTGGCGGGATCGCCACTGAGTTCGGCAAACTCCTCCAGTGACTTGCGCTGCTCTGCTGTGAGTTTGCGCGGCACCTCGATCACGACCTTGATCAGCTGATCTCCCTTTTGCCCACTGCGTAGGTTGGGCATGCCCTGGCCCCGCATGCGGAATACAGTGCCCGATTGCGTACCGGACGGGATCTTGAGTGTGCCCTTCCCATTCAAAGTCGGCACGCTGAGGGTTCCGCCCAGTGTCGCCAGGGTGAACTTGATCGGAATTTCACAAAACAGGTCATCTCCATGACGCTCAAAGACGTCGTGCTCCTTCACGTGCAGCACGATGTACAGGTCGCCCGAAGGTGCACCTTGCAACCCGGCCTCACCCTTGCCCGCCGAACGCAAGCGGGAACCGGAATCCACACCAGCCGGGATTTTGACCTTGAGCTTGCTTGTGTCCGTGACACGACCTTCACCCCCGCACTTCTTGCACTTGTTTTCAATGATGCTGCCTGCACCGGAACAGGTGGGACATACCTGTCGGAAGCTGATGAACCCACGGTTTGAGGTCACCTGGCCAGCGCCACCACAGGTTGGACATTTCACGCGTCGTGAACCGGGTTCCGCACCACTGCCATCACAGCGATCACAGCTGACCGCACGGCGATAGCGAATTTCCTTCTCCACACCATTCGCTGCCTCTTCGAGCGAAATCTCAAGGTCGTAACGCAGGTCCGACCCCTCCTGGCCCGCCATGCCGCCACCACCGCCGCTGAAGAATTCATCAAAGATGCCTCCACCGCCGGCACGGCCACCACCAAAAACTTCGCGAAAGATGTCAAACGGATCGGAGAATCCACCTCCAGCTCCGCCTCTCGGCCCCATGCCGCCTCCCTGGAACGCAGCATGTCCATATCGGTCATAAGCAGCGCGTTTGTCCGGATCCTTCAAGATGTCATATGCTTCTGAAATTTCCTTGAACTTGGCCTCCGCCGCCGCATCTCCGGGATTTTTGTCCGGATGGTATTTCACCGCCAGCTTGCGGTAGGCCTTCTTCATTTCCTCCGCAGTTGCGTCGCGATTGACTCCCAAAAGTTCGTAATAGTCCGTTTTTGCCATGATTGTTTACTCTGGTTTCTTGACTGCTGCACTCCACCCGATCCACACCCTTTCGGCACGGAGCAGAGGTGGAAGAGTTCGGCTCAGGAAGTGGAATCAGCAGGACCGCTGGACACCACAACCGTCGCTGCGCGAATCAGTCGTTCTTTGATACGATAGCCCGCACGAATCGTCTCAATGACATGATTTTCAGGCACTTCGTCGTGAGGCAGATGGGAGACACACTCCTCAAACTGAGGGTCAAATTCCTGCCCATTGGGTACAATTTCTTCGATTCCCCTGGCTTTGAATACTTCGAAAAACTGCTCGAGCACCATGCGGAATCCGTCTGCCACAACTTTCGCATCCGGGTGCGCTTCAGCCGCCTTCATGCCGAGCTTGAAGTTGTCCAACACCGGCAACAGCTCTTCCACAAAATTTGCCACAGCGGTTTTCCCCAGCTCCTCTTTTTCCTTGATGGAACGTTTGCGGTAGTTCTCAAGATCCGCCACTGCCCGGAGGTAGCGGGTCTGCATGTCTGCACTCTTCTGCTTTTCTTCATCCAGTGCCGTGCCCAGGCGCTCCAGTTCGCTAAGCAGGGAATTGAGATCCTCCACTGAAGCTTCCTTTTCACCAGACTCATGCTGTGAATGAGGCTTCTCCGCACCTGAAGCACCGCTCGATTCGGGATTCGAGTCACTTTCGTATGCTTCTTTGACTTTTTTTGCCATAAATTCCTGTTCTTTGTTGTGTTCCGACATAGCTTTCCATGGATACGGTTCGAGACCGATTCTGAACCTTCGTGAGGGCGTTCCCAGGTTCACCAAAAAACCTACAATGAGTTTTGCAGCCAAAAATTCAAGCATGGAGATCACACCTCTCCCCAGCTGCTCACCTGAACCCGTTCCAAAGGCACTCCAGCTTTGCCGCTCAATTGCGTCACATCCCTTCACCGCGCACCCGCGCTGCTTAGCGAAACAGATTGCGCAATGCATCCATGAGATAGCTGAACATGTAAAAGCGGTCCACATGCTTGCGCGCCACTTGAATGGCCGGATCCGATACCTCGTGAATGCGTGTGACATCGGAGTGGCTGGCTTCATATTCGAGCAGCACTTCCATTCGCTTTCCTTCCGATGATTCGGCCTCCACCGCAATCAGTTGGTCCCACAGCACCCATACCTCCTCAATGTGCAGCGCATGTTCAGGGTCCTCCGGCTGGTGCCGCTCCGGAGGTGATCCCCACGCGTCAACCAGTGCCTCCACAAATTCGAGCACGTTGAAGTGGTTTCCACTTCGCCGAATCACTGTCAGAGAATCGAGTTCAAGCTCGAGCAGGCGAAGACGTTTTGGGAAATGACGACTGGCACCAGGATGCCACTCCGCACGCAGTCGCCGGACCTGTGCCAATGGACCCTCCGGATAGGGTGCCTTGTTCCAGATGGTCATGTCCCGAAGTTCCAGCATGGATCGACGCGGGTCCATCACCACTTTCCCAATGTCACATCGATATCCGGTTTTATACTCGATGTGCCGCTCCAGCAATGGTTCGCGAAACAACATCACTCCACCCATGCACAAGGCAAAGCCAACTGCTGCGAGAACTCCCATCTGAACCAGGAAAATCAGCAGCCCGGACCATGATTTGGCAGTCCGTTTGCAAGCGTGAGTCTCGGTTGGCGATGATCGTTTCACTTCAGAGGTTCATGCCTGACGGGTGAATCGGTCCGTCACGAGCACGGTGGCCGATCCAAGCGCTTCCAGGGCAAATGCAAATGAATAAGGCAGTAACAGGTTGTCGCCCTTGCGCGCCACCGCTCCGGTCTCATGGTCTCTGACAGCACCCTCCACCACATGCAACAGTTTGACATCCTGCCCGGCGGGTAACTCCAACGCATCGTGCTCGGAAGTTAACACCCACTTGCGGATGCGAAATTCTGCGCAAGCAGCCAGTTCAGCATTTCCATGCGAATTCCGCAGCACTTCCGGTTCAAAATCTTCAAAATCAATGCTCTTCAGAGAAGCTTCGATGTGCATCTCACGAGGTTTTCCATCCAATCCCAGCCTTCCCCAGTCATACACACGATACGTCGTGTCCGAGTTCTGCTGTATTTCCAAAATCACATTGCCAGCATCAATCGCATGGATGCGACCACTCTCCACAAGAATGGAGTCTCCGGCCTTCACATCGCACCGGTGCACACAGTTCTCTAGTGTCTGATTTTGAAGAGCGTTTTCAAATTGCTCACGTGTCACACCTGCCTTTAGTCCGACCAACAACCCGGCACCGGGATCGGAGTGTGCGATGTACCAGTTCTCCGTCTTCGGTTCACCCCCAAGGGATGGCGCAATGGACGCAGGTGGATGCACTTGCAGGCTCAACCGCTCCTGGCAATCGAGCCACTTCACCAGAATCGGAAACGCACGGTCCGCTGGCCAGCCGGGTCCCATGATTCCTTCGGGATCAGAGGCAATGAGTTCGCGCAACGTCATGGTGCCCGATTCCACCCTCGATTGGGCTTGCTCACGGTCCACAATCTCCCAGCTCTCTCCGATCACACGGTTTGCCGGCAAATCACGTCCCAGAAAGTGTTCAAGGTTCCGTCCACCCCAAACCCGTTCCATGTATAACGGTTGAAATCGAATCCAGTTCATAGCGCGCCTATTCAAGGCAGCTTGGACAGGATTCACAATTCCTTTATTTTTGGATGAGCACACAGGACTCTGGTCCCATGCGCCCTCTTTCACTGCTCGCTTTCGGCCAGCTTGCGAACCCACTTGCCGTATGCAAAAATCATGAATGCAGAGACCACGCCTACCGACGCAAAAATGTACCAGGTCAGACCAATGTTGTGTGCGTCAAACATGGCTCGGGTGAGCGCCTCAGGAGTCTCTCCGGTAAACTCAACCAACTTGTGAAATGCCTCACCTACGGGAAGATTGGCCTCGCTCACCTGTTCAGGTTCCATGCCCTTGATAACCAGCCACTCACGTGAGATCACATCCTTCGAGGAAAACATGTGGTAGAGTTTGGGTCCGACAAAACCTTCAATCGTCCATCCCAGCAAAATTGGCGCCTGTGAAAACCCGATCCACATTGCCTTCTTATCCGACGGGGCAATGTTTCCCAGAAACTCACTGTATTTGGGGCTTGCGAGCATTTCACCCACACTGAATATGGCCATCCCCGCCACACAAAACCAAGCCACATTGTAGAGTCCAAATGCGACAAGTGCCGCCACAACCAAGAGGGTTCCAACAAACAAACTCGTGGTAGCCCGCATTTTGGCACTTAGCGCAGCAAACAAAAAGCAGGTCAGCATGATGAGGAATGCGTTGATGTTGACGATGCCTTCGGGTTCAATCCAGCGTCCACTTTCGTTCATCCCCATCACAAAGTGGAAAAATCGGTTCTGGGTGCCTTCGGGTCCAAACAGCGCGGTCACAATCACGCTTGTGTCCACCCAGTCGTCGATGTACTTCGGCAAAACATCCCACATCATCGGAAACATGAACCACCAAACCGAGAAGATCACGAGATACACCCAGAGGTGAGCTTTGCGAAGCTCCCGTAACGACTCCCGGACCAAACTGACTTCTTTGATTTCACCCGCCTTGATTTGGCGGCGCCGCTCGAGCCGCTCCTGCTTCCCGGGTTCGCGATAAGTGAGCAGCAACAGGAAGTTCAGACAGATGAAGGCAGCATTCGTGTAGAATACATAGCTCCAGGACATGTGGCGCATCTGTAAGGCAATGAGCGGCCCGATCCATCCTCCAATGTTCACCGTCTGATAAAAAACACCCCAGGCCATGGAACTGTTCTCCCGGGTACTCGATTTGATCAAGGTTCCCTGAATTCCCGGCTTGAAAATCGCTGTGCCGAAGGCAAGGAACATCGCTCCTGCAAAAAAACCGGCATAGCTTCCAAACCACGCCATGATGAGATAACCCACGCACTTGAGCACGGTTGAAGCAAAAATCGTCTCCTTGTAACCATAACGATCTGAAAGTCCTCCCGTGAAGATGGGCACGACAGACTGGACCAGGTTCCAGGTTCCCAGCAGCAGTCCAAAGGTTGCCATGGTCACACCGAGTCCTCCTTCAGATTCCGCACGTGTCGCATAGATAGTGGCCACAGCCCGCACACCATAGTAGGCCAGTCGTTCCACCATTTCCATCGCTCCAACAATCCAGAACACGTAGCTCAAACTGGCAAGCGATGCCACAAGACCGAGTTGCTTGAAATCTTTCAAACTCGAATTCGGATCCGGAGAAGGTGGGGGTTGTTGGCTCATCGTCTTATCATCACATGGTTTTGCATGATTGTTTCTTCAAACAATCGAACATTCAAAGAACAGAAACTATCGAATTTTTATAATCCAATAAGTCCACACAATTTCAGGTCTGATCCACAAATTCTTCCACTCCAATCTTCACTCCTTACTTTTCCCCGATGGGTGAATGAGTCGGTTGCATTTGTCGATTCTCCCAATACGATTCAGATGTATGACACTGCAGCGTCAAGCGCTTCACATCCTGCTTCTCACCGTCAGCTTTTCCTCGGTCACGATATCGTCTCCCGTTACAGCTTCCGAGGGGATTCACGCAAACGAGTTGGTGCAACAGGGCAATTTCTACACCAGCCATCCCACCACCGCTCAACTCATCCGGACCAATGCTCAGCACCACGCCGTTCGATCTGAATGGCTGCTGCGCGTGAGCATGAAAACCATGGTACCCCGCGATACTGGTGTACGTACCCAGCATCTGTTCTTCTCCCAATCCCATGTCTCAGACTACATTGAGGCCATCGATCATTTTGTTCGCCTGAGCCGTGACTCATCCCACAAGGAGCGACTTGAAATCGCACGCATTCCGTCATGGGAAAGCTATCACGTGCGGCGCGATCTGGTCTTTGAATTCATCCCACCGGGCGAACCCGGAACGGACTCAGATACTCCAACTTCTCCACTCCTGCAAATCTACCTGGCCTATGACCACGAGCACCTCGGTGGTTCCTTTTATTTCACTCCAGCCAACGCCGATGCCCTGCTCGAACTTCTGTTCGATTTCATCCATGTGACCGACTGAGCGCAGCTCTTCCACCCACAAATTGAGTTCGACCCTCCATCAGCAAATAGGGTTTTTTCTGATTTTCAGTGTGTTTTTGTTCATGGTTTTGATTTGATTTTGCATCACCCTATTGTCAGGATTTGGTGCTTCAACAGGCCGGGAACGCCCTTGATCCCGCTTCGCGGCATGTGACCGAACCCATTTTTGAGACAGGCCATGAATCGCATTGATCGACTGACAGGAACCCTTCTGCTGCTTCAATCCCACTCCTACCTGTCACTGGGCACGATTGCGACTCACTGGGAAGTGAGTGAACGCACGGTCTACCGCGATCTGGCAGCACTTTGCGAAGCGGGCGTTCCCGTGACATTCGAGCCGGAGCTAGGTTACCGACTACTCAGTGGATACGAGGTTCCCCCAGTCATGTTCTCCGAAGATGAGGCACTCTCCCTTTTTCTGAGTGGCGCGATTTCAGAGCAGGTTGCCGATGCCTCATTGCGAGCAAACCTGCGCGCAGCACTGGGAAAGATACGCTCGGTCCTGCCGGACGAACGCAAATCTCTGCTCGACGGATTTAAGGAATCCTTGGGCATCTGGTTTCACGCACAAACCCCGGCAAACGAGATGGATTGCCTGCTCCCCTTGCACCACGCTGCCCTGCGCCGACGCTGTGCAGCACTTCACTACGACACGGCTGACCGCGGGGTGGTGACACACCGTGAGGTCGAACCCCTTACTGTGCTGTTCTACGCCGGGCGATGGCATCTCATCGCCTACTGTCGTCTGCGCAAGGACTATCGCGATTTCCGCATGGACCGCATTCGCAAGTGGCAAGTGCTTGAAGAAGCCTTTCAACCCCATCCCGATTTTTCAGTGGATGCGTTTGCTTCCCAATGGAATTGCAGTCAATCCCTGCACGATGTGGTCATTCGGGTAGCAGCTCAAGAGGCGGATCGCTTCCGGCGAAGTCTTCGCAGCAATGAATTCCAATGCGAAACCATTGACGATAACTCGGTTCGCTTCCGCTTTCGGAGCGGAGAACTGCAACACCTCACTCCATGGCTCCTGAGCTTTGGGTCGTCCCTGACAGTGGAACAGCCCGCATCGCTGGTTCAGATCCTCCGGGATATCGCTATGCAAATCCTCGAACAGCACTCGACAGCGGTTTCCAACACGCATTGAAGTCAGCCTTTTTTGGAATTCGGATGCCTTTCTGAAAAATTCTCCGACGGGCTGACATAGGGTTGTCAGTGCGAAATGATAGCATGTGATCACTTTTGCAAATCATGCGAACTCCATCCATCCCAATGTCTACCACCTCCACTGCTGATTCCGAGCACACCCATTTCCCAAAACCTGCTCAACACTTCGATCTGAAGGACCATACTGATCTGGACCACATCCTCATCCACTTTTCCCCGCATGTATCCCCCAAACCTACCTCCATCCAATACTTTCACGACACCATGCATCCGTGCGAGCCACCTGTATTCGATTTCACAGAGGGAAACCGAAGCCGCTGCCTTTGGTAGCTTCGCCTCCCATTCTCACATCAACATCAATCCAGAAAAACATCATGAAGCTCAACGCAATCAACTGGTTCGAAATCTACGTCAGCGACTTTGACCGCGCGCGCGCGTTCTACGAAAAAGTCCTCAACTGCGAACTCCAGGTCATGCAGGGAAACGGTCCCAAGATGGGAATGTTTCCCTGTGACATGGAAAAGGGAGTGGGTGGATGCATCAGCGCCATGGAGCAGTGCGCCTCACCAGGTCCCGGTGGCACACTGGTCTATCTCAATGTCGACGGCGAACTCGATGCTGTGATCAGCCGCGTCGGTCAGGCCGGAGGCAGCATCGTACTCGAACGCATGGCCATCCCACCACACGGCTTTATCGCCATCATCGAAGACAGCGAAGGCAACCGGGTCGGACTGCACAGCATGAGCTGAGTCATCCCGACCCGAGTCTGTCCGTAGATGCGAATCGCGGGGAACAGACCCTCATCCACAACAGAATCCAAGTGTCGCTGCGCAACGGTTTCTCAAGTCCGACGCAGCGGCACTCACTCCAGACCAAACTCTTTCTTGAGCTTCTGCAGGGCCTCCATGCGCTGAGCTTCGAGTTCGGGAACAGACAGCTCCTCGAGCCACGGAACAAACTCGCCGCGCATTGCTTCCGTTGTGTAGGCAATCATCACGCCCACTTCGTCAACCCCCGGTGCGCAATCATGCGCCACTTCCCAGAAATCGTTCCGATCATCCCGCCAAGTTTCCATGGCACGACGGGTGATGCGAAAAAGCGCACGCCAGGATGCTTTGAGATCCTGAGCGGAAACATCATCCCGTTTCAAGAACTGCTGAAGTGGGTCAAAGGCGTCGAATGCATCCATGGCATTGATCGAACGCAGGGCTATCGCATTGGGTTGCGGCTCCATGATCAGCTCTCCAAGCAGCTCAATCGAGTTGGGCTGGTCAATCGCACCAATCATGCGAAGCAATCGATCCTTTTCTGCACCTGTTGCCACCGACCAATCCGCAATCAGTCGTTCACTCACGATCGGAGTCGGAAAGCGACGTCCGATGTCCACAACGGCACGTTCAATATCGTTTTGCGCATCTGTTGCTGTCTGGCGTTGCCGCATGAGTTCATCCACCATCTCAAGATTTCCGATGGTTCCGATTGCCCGATAGATCGAGCGCTGCAGGGATCGCGGATACGAGTCTGCCTTGGCAAGCAATGTCGCCAGCTCATCTCTCATGCCTCTGCCGATGATCAGGCTTAGCACGCCCTCCCGGGTTGCATCGTCTCCATCAGCAAACTCTTGCATTAGCCAGGAAGCCACCTGCGCATCTGGGATCATTGCCAACGCTGCAGAAGCAGGTGCAGACAAGGTGCCCTTGCTCAGCGAGATTGGCAGCAATTGCTGCGCATCCTGCAAATGGCCCATTGCTGCAAAAACTCGGAAGCATGCTTCATTGACCGACCGGGACCCGTTCTCTGGATCAAATTGTTCCCGCGCCAGTTCGAGTGCAACCTCATCCCCGACATCAAGCATTCCTTCCATCACAAACACCTGAGCCTGCTCATGCCACGAACCCAACTGCGCTTTTAATGTCGACTTCAGCTTTTCCGACCGTTCGAGCAACGGAATTCCCACTGCTGCACGTTTGCGCTCCAATTCAGAATCACTCTGCATCCACTTCAGGAATTGCCGAAAATCATCGGGATGGGCACGTTGTTGAATGCGGTAGGCCGCCTGGCGAACCGCTTCATCGGGGGCGTGCTCGATCAGGGCGGCAGTCAAGCGGTCAAATGACTTTGCCCCGATCCATGTGGATGCCTGCTCATGGGTCAGCCAACACAAGGCACCTTCGGCATAGGCATTGGCGAGCAGGGCAGGTTGTTTTAGCCAGTCCCGATGCTCTGCAAAAAACTGGCCCGTGGATTCTCCACCAATGTTCCCAAGTGTCCGAAGTGCAAGTGCAACCGTCTCGGGGTTCTGATCCGACTTCACCATGTTCAGGATGGCAGGGACTGCCGCCTCACTGCGGCGTTCCGCAAGAGTCGCCAGAATGCCCATTCGATAGCGCCCTGACACGCTCGGAAGCACGTCGATCAATGCCGCATCGATAGCCTCGTTCTCAAACCCGGAAATGAGGTCCCTCACCACATGTGCGAAGCGATTGTCCGCGAGCAGTGGCAGCAGGGCTTCGGCGTTTTCGGCACGAAGGCATTGTTTGAGCAACTCGGCCGCAAGGAGTCGACCATCAGTGCTAGCTTCGGGATCGCTCAGCACTTGCAGAAGTCCCTGCTCCCAGTCTGCCAGGCCTTCATTGCTCCGCATTGATTGTAGAATCGAAAGTTTCAGGTCTCCGGTTTCAGACTTGTAGTCGAGTTCCTGAAGTTGATCAAACAGAGTCGCTTCGGTTGCAGTCAGCGAAGCGGCAGTTGATGCAACGAGTGCTGCGAAAACGCAGAATCGGGATAAACGAAATGTTGAGGTAGCTTGCATGATCAGATAAGGCTCCAGGGTTCACGTTGCACCCGGCCTACCATTTGGTTGGCAACCGGATCGTTGATGATTTCCTCGCGCACCGGATCCCACTGGATCTTCCGCCCAAGGCGCATGGCAATGAGTCCGAGAGAACCCACTGTCAGTGCTCGAAGCGCCGGTTCGGGCGGGGCAATGGTCTGCCGTCTGGTGCGTACCCCATGCAAAAAGTCCTCTTGATGCGAAACCCCGCGCAGAACGCGGAACTCTCCAGGTTCGATCACGTCATCCCAGAGATGTCCCGGATTTGAAGAGCGTGCCGAGCGGCTGACATGAATCCATTTGCCGTCTTCGCCAAACCAGCGCGTCCCCCGGCCCAGTTCCAACTGACTCTCATTGGCAACCGTCATCGTCGCCCCGTTTTCAAACACACAGTCCACCTTATACGTGATCGGAGCATCCCAGAGTCCCTGAGTCGGGAAGGTGCCCTCTCCGGTAACTTCAACGGGTCCGGTGTGATCCATGTCCATCGCCCAGAGTGCGATGTCGCAGTGGTGTCCAATCCAGTCATTCAGCTGACCACCTCCCCAGTCGAGCACCCAGCGCCAATCCCAGTGCGCCGTACCCCGGTAGGGTTGCCACGGTGCGGGTCCCAGCCACAGATCCCAGTCGAGTCCGGCAGGTACTGGGGCAACGGGTGCGGGTTCTCCCGCACTGCCATCGGGCAGTCCAATTTCCACATGGCTCACTTTGCCAATGCGTCCGTTGCGAACCAATTCGACAGCATGCTGAAATTCGGGTGTGGAGCGCTGCCAGCTGCCCGTCTGCCAGATGCGGCCGTGCTGCTTCACGGCATTTACAACCGCCCGCGCCTCACGAATGTTGTGGGCAATGGGTTTTTCCCCATAGATGTCAAAACCACAGCGCGCTGCATGCACCCCCACCCAGCCATGCCAGTGATCCGGAGTGGCCAGTGAAATCGCATCAATGTCCCGGCGCTGCAGCAAATCCCTGAGGTCGCCATATGTCGCACAGTCGTGGTTGCCATAGTGCTGATCCACTCGACGTTTTGCACGGGAGAGGTTGTGCTGATCCACATCGCAAACGGCCACCCACTGCACATCATCTCGCAGAAAACTTGCCATGTTGCTCATGCCCATCGCACCGAGTCCGATTCCCGCCATTGCAATGCGGTTACTCGGAGCATTTGCACCAAAAACGCTGGAAGGAACGATCGTGGGAAACCCGATCGCCGCAGCGGAAGTGGCTGCCAGTTTGAGAAACTCCCGTCGGCTGTGCTGATGAAGTGTCGGTGGCGACAGGTGATTAGTAGCACCCGTGCCCGGGTTGGCTTGGTCCGTCATAGGGTAATCCTTTCTATAATCCGGGGTAATCGAAAGCAAATGTGATTCAACCTATGCTACAGTCACCCTCCAAATATGCAATGGTGGAGGCTGTGCCAGTTTCGTCAAAGGTTTGGCCCGAGTCGAATCCGCTCAAACTTATCTACACCTCGTGATCGCGGGGCGTGGGCGGGTTATTGGGCTGGTGGGTGGATCGGTATTCCATAGCCGTCTTTCCGGTGTGTTTGCGAAATGCCCGTGAAAACGAGGACACACTTTCGTAGCCGCATTCGTAGGCGATTTCACTGATATTGAGCAGTGAGGACACGAGCAACTGGTGTGCTCGCTGCATCTTCACCTTCACAAGCAATTCATTCGGAGTCGTTCGCAAATGGGTGCGGATGTAGCGCTCAAGCGTCGACAGCGAGAGGTGGAAACTCTGTGCGATTTGTTGAATTGAAATCCCACCGGCGAGATTCTCATGGATGTAGGAGAGGATCTCGCTGATCACCGCATATTCGGCAGGCAAAGGAGTGTTGGAATTGACCTTTCTCGATACTCCAGTGGAGCCGATGATTTCCTTCTTCTGGTTCCGTACCGGAAGCTTGCTGGTTTTGCGCCACTCCACTCCACCTTCCGGTGTCATCACCAGTTCGGATTTGTTCACGATCGGCGGCCCTCCCGCGATAATACTGGAATCATCTTCTACGTAAATTTGCGCAAGTTCGGGTGGGAAACAATCCACGTCCCGCTTCCCGATCACCTCTGACCGCGGCATGCGCGCCTGGTCTGCGAGCGTTTGGTTGACAAACACAAAGCGACCCAGGCGGTCCTTGATCCAGAACGCCACCTCGGGCAGCATGTCCCAAAGTGCAATGTTCGGGGGACCGTCCTGCATCTGTGCCTTGAATTCGGATACACTGAATTCAGGGGCTGCACCGGCATCCAGATCGTAACTTGTCGGGGGTCTGTGTTCGGAATCGCTCATGATCAGCAAAATCTCAACATGCGTCGGGATTCAATCGATTCAGTACGTTGGTCGCAGTGCAATACCGCATTGGGCAAAGCATCTGACGAATCAGGTAAAGGATTGCAGGCAACTGATGATTGAAAACCCATCGCAAACCCATAGGATGTCACTATATCTCATGACTGGCAAGGCGTTCTCTGCAAACTCGCACAGCGGATTTGCCCCGAAGCCCCTCATGAATTCACGCCTCCAAAGACCAGTTTAAAAGCAAATCAGAACCCAATGCCCCTATGAAATCAAAACGAAAACTGAGAATGGGAATGATCGGTGGTGGACGCGGTGCGTTCATCGGTGCAGTGCACCGCATGGCCGCAAACCTGGACGGACAGGTGGAGCTGGTCGCCGGATGTTTTTCCGCAGATCCCGAAAAATCCCGCCTGTCCGGCGAGGATCTCTATCTGGACCCCCAGCGGGTTTATGGTTCGGTCGAAGCGATGATTGAAAATGAATCAAAACTGCCTGCCGATCAGCGCCTGGACTTCGTATCGGTGGTTACCCGCAACGACTTTCACTACGCCAACACCAAAGCCCTTTTGGACGGAGGGTTTCATGTGGTTTGCGAGAAGCCGCTCGCCCACAACATGGAACAGGCCGTCGACATGGTTCAACGGGTTCGCCAATCGGGGAAAATTTTTGCGCTCACCCATAATTATACGGGCTATCCCATGGTCAAGGAGGCTCGGGATTGGGTTCGCAGTGGAAAACTGGGACGCATTCTGAAAATTGTCACGGAATATCCTCAGGGCTACGCCGTTGGCAGCGTCACAGAAAGTGGTGAAGCCAAAATCAATTCCTGGCGTGCCGATCCCAAGGTCGCCGGAGCATCAAACTGCATGGGCGACATCGGAACCCATGCCGAAAACCTTGCACGCTACATCACGGGTCTCGAAATCGAAAGCCTCTGTGCCGATGTCAATACCTTCGCTCCGGGAGCTGTCATTGACGACGATGGCAGCATGCTTGTGCGCTACAAGGGAGGTGCTCGCGGAGTGCTTTTTGCCTCACAGATTTCGAGCGGTGACGAAAACAACCTGAACATCCGCGTGTGGGGGACCAAGGGTTCGCTGCAATGGTTTCAGGAACATCCGAATGAACTGATCTTCAAGGCAGCAGACCAGCCACACGAAATTCATCGACGCGGTAACAGTTACGTCTGCGAGGCGGCAAATGCAGCCACCCGCACCCCGTTTGGTCATCCAGAGGCCTACATCGAGGCATTCGCGAACATCTACCGTGAGGTCTTTCGGGCCATCCGGGATGACATCGACGGAACGTTCAAGTCCGTGGATGATTATGACTTCCCGAATGTAATCGATGGACTCGAAGGCATGACTTTTGTGGACACAGTTCTGCGCTCCTCCGCTTCCAAGTCCAAATGGGTGGATTTCAAACTCCCCAACTGAGCTGATTTGCATTCGACCCGTGTCCTGTTTGCAGGGCGAACCAACTGCCCACCGGGTGACAGACAGGACTCGGGTCGTGCCCAATCCTCCAGCTTGAGAACCTATCCCCCGACGGGTTCATAAAAATACCTTCCCAGGCCAAATGTGAAAATGGCGAGGCCGTAGACGGTGTGTTCAAGCCAGGGCAACCACAATTGGCGGGTGCGTCGGTAGGTTTCGGCAAACAACCAGCCCCCCATGAACGTCAACAGGATTGCCGTCGCATTGTCATACATCAGATGCAGCCAGGCAAACACCAGCGCATTGCTCCAGAACATTCCTCAAAAGGGAGACAATCCCATCAGTGCAAGAGCCACAAAGCCCAGATTGATCACACTGAGCACGACGATTCCCCCCAGAAAGCCAGTATGCAAACCACGATGCTTCAGCAGGCAGACCGAGATTGACCCGAGGAGGCAGAGCACCGTGAATGACGCAACCAAGCTTTCCCAAACGCCCCAGCGTGTGGATTGGAGTCCCCTGAGCAGGTACAACATCGGCGGATAACTGAGTCCGTAGCAGAGGATCGCAAGCAGAGATATCCCTCGGTAGCGTTCCTGGGTATGACTTGAACCTGCGACAGGCAGTCCCGCCGCAGGTATCTCCTCGATCTGGAAGTCGCGCCTCAACGCTTCAAGACAGCGCATGCATAGAAAGCCCCCTTCTGGTGAGGTACTGGCTCGGCCCGTCTTGAGGTCCGATTTTGGAAACACGCGTCGACACTCTTTACAGTGTAGAAATTGAGGGAGTTCATTCAAAGGAGGATTCATGGTGGACAACTTGAGATCCTCGGACACGTAACGCACAATTTCCAGCACTATTTCTCTCATACTATGAAATGTTTTGCCCCCAGTGCATCAAGCGGGTGAAGCCATATGCTATGGCAGCCAACCACCATGCTTGAGGAATGTTTTGACGCAAATTGAGAAGCAAGTGTAAGGTTTCAGGTTTTCTGTTGAAGCGGTTAAAAAATCGTCCGATGTTGAGACCAACTTCCCCCCATATCCGCACGTCCCACACGTTTCCTGAGCGGTCATTATCGCCCCATCGTAACTGCATTCTGCTTCCATGATTCACGTCTGCATCGTCATTGAACCCGCACACCGCTCGATTCCATCCATACGTGAATTGTTCAGCAACCGGGTGGTCGACCTGACCATTCTGTCCAGGGAAGAGTTGCTCACTCGGTCCAAGGAAGCACCTGTCCCTGATCTCATCATCATTTGTGATGAAACCGCGTCAGCAGCCCAGAAAGCATTGCAGACCATCGCGGGACGAGCCGCCTTTGCCACAACTCCCATCTGGGTTGCCACATCCCACACGGATCGTGACTTCTGCGATACCTGCTATACGCTCGGAGTAAGCGACATTCTGCAATTTCCACTGTTGCAATCAGAACTCCAGGCAAAATTGATCAGCCTGATAAACACTCATGCACATCACCAGATCGAACATCAGCTGAAAGTGCGTGAGGCAACACTGCGTGAGGCACTCGATACGGGAAAAATGGCCCATTGGGAAATTGATGTTCGTTCAAAGATCTGCACCTTCAACGACACGTTCTTTCACCTGCATCACACTTCGGTTGCCATGGTCGGAGGTTATCAGATTCCTGTCCAGGAATTCGCCAATCGTTTCGTACACCCCGACGACCGACATCTGCTTCTCAATCAAGAAAATGGGAACCGAACAGCCCCGACATTGAAGCAGTTCCACGAATTCAGCTATCGGGTTCTCTATGGAGACGGATCACGCGGCACCATGCATGTGCGCTACCATTTGCGCAGTGAAAATGGAGTGCTCAAGGCTCAGGGAATCTGTCGCGACATCACCGAGGAAACCGAACGCGAACGGCTGACCCGCGACTACAAGCGTCGGCTTGAAGCAACCCAAGCGGGCATTGATGCCGCAAATTTTGGGATCTACCAGGTCAACAACTCAGGATACATCCGCTACGCCAATGATCACGCACTCAGGATGACCGGATTTTCGCGGGATCAGCTCCTCTCCATGCATATCACGGAACTGGATGCCCAACTCGACCTGGAAACCTGGAAACGCCACCGTAAGCAAACCCTGCAGAAGGGAGGTCGCATGATCGAGACCCAACACCGCTGCAAGGATGGATCCCTGATCGATGTGGAGGTAACCGTTCATCCCTTTTTGCATGAGGGAAAATTTTCCAGTTTCTCCTTTGTCAGGGACCTCACCGAGTCCAAAAAAGTAGAACAGGAAAAAGAGCGGGCATTCCAGGCCATGCTCGAAGCCAAGGAATCCGCCGAACGGGCAAACCGATCCAAGGATGAGTTCCTGGCTGTCATGAGCCACGAGATGCGCACCCCACTCAATCCCATCCTCGGCTTCGCCAACATTCTGCGCAAAGAATGCACCGCAGAGCAAAACGAATACATTTCCATCATTTACGAGTCGGCAGAACGTCTCCGCAATCTCATCAGCGAAATCCTCGACTATATTCGCCTCGGAAAAGGCGATATCGAACCCAAACTGGCAGAATTTGATCTGCTTGAACTGTGCCAGACATCCTTTTTGGATGCTCGCCAGCAGTTTGAGGGAAAACCGATTCAACTTTCATTTATCAATGGATTTGCGGAGCATGCCCCCATCTCCCGGGATTACTTCGTTCGCAGTGACTCACACATGATCCTGCGCATCCTCGACAATCTGCTGATCAACGCCTGCAAATACACGCCCAGCGGGAGCGTACACTTCCACGTAGGTTGTGATGTTCGCGCGGAGGAACCTTCTCAGACACAGTTCTTTGCCTCTGTCGTTGACACGGGCATCGGCATCGGACCCGAAGCACTTCAAAATATCTTTGATCCTTTTACACAAGCGGATAGCTCCTACTCACGTAAGTCTGAGGGCGTGGGACTCGGACTCTCCATCTGCAAAAAGCTCATCGATCTGCTCGGCGGAGCCATTGCGGTCGAGAGCCAGCCAGGCAAGGGTTCCACATTCCGAGTGCAAATTCCTCTTGAACCCATCAAAAACAACACCACACGACCTCGACATGCAGATCCGGTTGAATGGAAAGCATTACCCGGAAATCCAAACATCCTCATCGTGGACGACACGGCGAACAATGCCAAAATCGCCAGCATCATGGTTCGCAAGGTGGGCTGCCGAAGTGAATCGGTTTGCGATGGTCATGCCGCGATCAGCCGGTGCGCCGAACAGGCCTTCGATCTCATTTTAATGGACCTGAGCATGCCGGGTATGGATGGCATGGAGACCACGCGCCGACTCCGCCAGACACCGGGTCCCAACCAGAATATCCCCATTGTGGGCTTGAGCGCTCATGTTTCACACACCGTGCGTCAGCAGTGCACGGATGCAGGCATGAATGGCTACCTCGAAAAACCCATCCAGGCCGAAGAGTTACAGGAAACGCTTTGGAAACATCTCGCGGCTTCCCCATAATCCCAATCTCACTGCTCTGCAGCAGGAATACGTTGCAGGCGCAGTGCTTCTGACACTGTCACAGCACGCAAGCCCCTGGCACGC
Organism: Puniceicoccaceae bacterium; assembly: GCA_040224245.1. Lineage (NCBI taxonomy): Bacteria > Pseudomonadati > Verrucomicrobiota > Opitutia > Puniceicoccales > Puniceicoccaceae > Puniceicoccaceae bacterium. The sequence continues at coordinate 51,262 of JBEGIR010000073.1, forward strand.
ATTTCTGCCAGAAGTTCAGGCAATACGTCGATGGTTTCTTTGCGAAACTCGTGCATCAGAAGAATCGCTCCGGGTTCCAGTCCTTCGATCGCACGCTCGAGAATGGATTCCGCTGTCGTATCCTGATTCCAGTCTTCTGTGCTCGCACTGGCAAAAATGGAAGGCATTCCAAGTGAGGCCAGGAGAGATTCCACCCGTTCATCCTGACTCAGATAGGGCGCCCGAAAAACCTGAGGGGCACTGCCAGTTGCTGCAATCACAGCCTCCTGACAGCGCAGGATCTCAGCATGCAATTGATGTCGGCTGTCCAGTTTTGCCAGATTCGGGTGTGTGAAGGTGTGGTTTCCGATCTCATGCCCCGCTTCCTGTAATTGTTTCAATACGTCCGCTTCAGCTTCAACGCGCTCACCGATCACAAAAAAGGTAGCCACCGCATCGTGCTGTCCAAGGATTTGGATCAGATGCAACGCATGTTCGCGCACAGGTCCATCATCAAAGGTCAGGCATACGATGGGTTCGTCTGTGTCAATCCGGCTGACGTTCTCAGCACAGACCGGTGTGACTGAAGCAATGCATCCGAGAATGAAGAGTGGAGAATAAATCCGCATATCCGGCCATTTGAGCACGGAATCCTGAAAAATCAATGGAGGAATCCCTGCTCCTCTCATTTCGACCGTTCAAAACGAATGTGCCGAAATCCCTTCGTCTCTCAACATCCCAAAGACGACACCAGGAGAAATCGGCGAGTCCGTTACCTGTTATTACCAAAAGCGATCTTCCGGTTTGACCTCGCCACGCGTCTCCCTAATTTGGCCACTTCACTGGCAATCAAACCTGTGTAGATGCCCACTCCTGGGCTTGCCACTTCCTTTTTTCATGAAATCCATCCATCAAATATTTTTCATTCCTCTTCTCAGTGTTGCGACCTGCTTTTCCACTCTGCATGCAGATCAGATCGAAACCACAGATGGTTCCATCCTTCGGGGGACCATTACCGCCATTCAGGATGGTGTCATCAAGCTCGACACTCCCTGGGCGGGTATCATTGAGATCCAACAAGCAGCTGCGACCCGAATTTCAGTCGAATCGGACCTGCAGGTCGTACTGACAGATGGCACGCAAACCACACTGTCTGCATCCGCTGAAGGTGCTTCTGCTATTCCCGCAAACCGCATCACATTGGCAGGCACTTCCGTGGATGTCGGCGAAAACAATGCTACTGCCGCAACACCCGAAACCGTAGCTGCATCCGTCTGGAAGTTTGAAACCGCTGTAGGAATTCACGGAAAATCCGGCAACAGCAACAAACAGGATTTCTCCGGAAGCTTCGCCGCCATCCGGGAACGGGAGAAAGATCGTCTCGAATTCAACCTGCGCTATCAAATGTCCAAATCCGAAACTGCAGGTCGCCATTCGGAACGGACTGCCGATGAAGCCATTGCAAAAGCCGACTACACCTCATTCTTCCTGCCGACAGTCGGTTGGTACCTGCGGGAAACGCTCGAACAGGATCGCTTCGAAAACCTCAAACTGCGGAGCCTCAGCTCTGCTGGTCTTTCCTGGAAGGCACTGACCACTCCTCAAACCTCTCTGGAGTGGAATGCGGGGATAGCCCTTCGTTACGAGTCTTATGGGTTTGATCTGGATCGGGACGGTGTGGAGGATCGAACGGGAAGCACCAGCGAACCAGGTGTCACCGTTGGACTCAAATTCAAATCCTCCCTGACGGATTGGGCAGAATGGGCAACTGTGATCGATATCAATCCAATCTTTGACGATTTCTCCGACTTTCGCCTCGATCATGTGTCGACACTCGATATGCCACTGGGAAGCTCGGACCGATGGAAACTCCGCTTCTCTCTCGCCCACCAGTACAACTCAAAGGTACCGGATGCAGTGGATAAGCTCGATACCACTTACGCATTGAGCCTGCTGCTGCAGTGGAAGTGAACCACTGGGCACCGGATTCGCCCTGCATCAGTCGTTCACGTTCTCTTCCGTCGCAACTTTGGATTTCGGCACAAGCAGGTAGTGCACACTTGCACCCACAAGCTGAATTCCAATGAAAAAATAGTTGAACATGGCCGCGCCTCCCTCACTTGAGAACCCGCGCGGACCCGCAACGACCATGCTGAAAATCAGGGCTACCCCTACGGCAAGGCTCATTGATGTGCCCAGCCCGATGCGGCCGCGCTTCACCGCGCGCAGTGCTTCCCAGGCAACCAGCCAGATCGCAAACAATGGAATGGAATACATGGGAAATGCGATGATCGCTGCTGCAGCGCCAAAGCCATCGCCCGCTACTCCCAGAACCTGTCGCAGAAAGAGCAGGTAGAGCAATCCTGCCGCAAACGCGATGAACGGGTAGCAAAACAGGGTCGCCACATGGGCGACAAATCGATTCGAAATCATGCCGTAACTTTGTGCAGGAATCGAAAATCCACAAGTACAAGCCACCCTGATTTCCGGTTCTACCCGAACATCAGAGCGGCAGCCCAATTTTCCGCTTCTTTATTCTTACTTTCCCTGCATCAAGCGGCGCGTGCGCAATCGCAGCCCCTGCAGGTGGATAAATCCGGTAGCGTCGTCGGGATGATAGTCACTCTTGACTCCCTCCATCGATGCAATGTTCTCATCGTAGAGTGAAAGCGGACTCTTGCGACCCACCGTAAGCACGTTGCCTTTGTAAAGCTTCAGACGCACCGTTCCGGTCACCGTCTCCTGACTCTTGTCAATGAATGCCTGCAGTGCTTCCCGCTCGGGGCAAAACCAAAATCCATTGTAGATCAGCTCGGCATAACGCGGAATCAAGCCATCACGGGTATGCATCAGGTTGCGATCCATCGTGAGGGTTTCCATCTGGCGATGCGCACTCATGAGGATGGTACCGCCCGGTGTTTCATACACCCCACGGCTCTTCATACCCACAAAACGATTTTCGACGATGTCGACACGTCCGATACCGTGTTTCCCCGCAAGCTTGTTCAGCTTTTTGATGATATCTGCAGGTGCCAGTGTTTCACCATTGACCGCAATGCAGTTGCCCTGTTCAAAGTGCAGCTCAACGTATTCCGGGGTGTCCGGTGCATCCATCGGATCAACCGATAGTTTGTACATGTCCTTGTTTTCGGGTGTGGATGGGTCAAACCACGGATCTTCCAAAATACCAGCCTCGTAGGAAATGTGCCAGAGGTTGCGGTCCATCGAGTAGGGTTTTTTCGCGCTCGCTTCAACCGGAACTCCATGCTCACGGCACCACTCAATCATTTCCTTGCGTCCGGGGAACGTGTCCCGAAATTCCTGCATGCGCCAGGGACTGATGATCTGCAGATCCGGCGCCAGGGCCGCAAAGGTGAGTTCAAAACGAACCTGATCATTGCCCTTGCCGGTGGCACCATGGGCCAGATGGGTTGCACCTTCCTTGCGCGCGATCTCCACCATGGCCTTCGCGATGAGCGGTCGCGCAATCGACGTGCCCAAATAGTACTGACCTTCGTAGATCGCATTACCACGCACCATCGGATAAACAAAATCAGAGCCAAACTCGGCAACAAGATCCACCGTATAGTGGCGTGTCGCACCGGTCTTGATGGCCTTGGCTTCCAGGCCATCGAGTTCCTCTTCCTGGCCAACATCGGCCGCAAAAGTGATGATCTCCGCGTCGTATTTGTCTTTGAGCCAACGCACGATAACGGAGGTGTCGAGTCCTCCCGAGTATGCCAATAAGATTTTCATAGATGGATCAGGTGGTCAGTTGCTAACGATTCAATTCCACAAGCGTGGCGAGAATCGCCTTCTGCATGTGCAGGCGATTCTCCGCCTGGTCAAAGATGATGGAGTTGGGCATTTCAAGCACTTCGGACTCCACTTCCTCACCTTTGTGGGCAGGAAGACAATGCATAAACAATGCTGTCGGTTTCGCAAGACTCATCATCGCGCGTGTCACCTGATAGGGCTGCAGCATGTCTTTGCGCAGCTGCGCCTCCCCTTCATCGCCCATGCTTACCCAGACATCCGTATAAATCACATCGGCATTGGAGCAGGCTTCACCCGGATCGGTGGTGAACCGGAAACTGCCCTGCAAGTCGGATGCATTCACAAGATCACGAATGCGCTGGCCCGGCTGGAAATGGTCCGGTCCACACAGCACAACTTCCATGCCCATCATGCATCCTCCCAAAATCCAGGAGTTCGCCATGTTCGAGTCGCAGTCTCCGATGAAAACAAGTTTGCGTCCGCGCACATCCTCCAACGAAGGAACCGATGGGGTCAGTTTCTCGGCGATGCTGAATGCATCAGCGTAGATCTGACAAGGGTGAAGAAAATCCGTCAACGCATTGACAATCGGCATGCTGCCTTCACGGGCAAACTCTTCAAGAATCTCGTGCTCGTATGCGCGAATCACCATGCCGTGCAGGTAGCGCGATACGACCCTGGCGGTGTCCGCAATGCTTTCGCCCCGGCTGATCTGCATGCTGTTCAGATCCAGAAACAATCGATGCGCGCCAAGTTCACCCAGTCCGACATCAAATGAGATTCGGGTGCGGGTGCTGTTCTTGAAAAACAACATGCCCCAGCTCTGCCCCGCCAGTGGCAAGGGGGATTGGGACTTTCCACGGTTGGATTTGAGTTCATGGCAACGCTCGAAAATGGTTTCGAGTTCGGACAAACTGAAATCGGTTTCTTTGAGGAAGTGACGAATGGTTTTCATATTGCGGTTTTCGGGGGAGTTCGAGAGATGTGTGAAATGCGGACCGGGCCTAGTCCACATTGACAATTTCGGTTCCGATGCCCTCATCGGTAAAGATTTCCAGCAGCAGGCTGTGCGGCATCAGTCCCTCCACAAAGTGGACCCGTTTCACGCCTGATCGTATGGCCATGCACGCACCTTCAACTTTGGGAAGCATGCCCTTTCCGATCACTCCCTGGCGCACCAGTTCTGGCACCTCATCCACCTTGAGTGAAGAAATCAAACTGCTGCGGTCGCTGGGGTCGCGAAGCAATCCGGGAACATCGCAGAGAAACACCAGTCGCCGACAAGCCAGCGCACGGGCAACCTGGGCCGCTGCCAGATCCGCATTGGTGTTGTAGGGCTGACCTTGCGCATCCACTGCAACTGGCGAGATCACCGGAATCGCAAGATTGGAAAGATTCTTTCGGATGAGCGAGGTGTTCACGCTGGTAATCTCACCCACATAACCGAGATCCACCGGATTGCCATCCGCATCTTTCTCAAGGCGACGGCAACGCAGCACATCGTTTCCGCGCAATGGAGCCGGATTGCCGCCCAGGCTGGTGATCATGTCGCAAATTTCGCGATTGACCTGCTCGTTGAGGGTTTGCTCCACGATGCTGACTGCCTCCTTGGTCGTATAGCGCAGGCCGTTGCGAAACTCGACTTCAATTCCCGCCTGTTCCATGCCTCGTGAAATCGCTTTGCCGCCTCCGTGCACCACCACAACATGCACTCCCACCGAGGCGAGCAGTGTGAGGTCGCGAGCGACCTGCAGACGCTTGCTGACGTCAGGATCATCCATGAAACTGCCACCATATTTGACGACAAACACCGATCCCCGAAAGTTCTGAAAGTAGGGCAGCGCCTCATTGAGGACTGCAGCCTTGGTCTGCGCATCAATTGCGCTCAGTTTGCTTTGCAATGACATGAAATCCTCCTACTCCTTCATATTGAACGTAATGTATTCCGGCGTCAGGTCGCTGGCTATCAGACGAGTCTCCGCTTCCCCCATACCCAGATCGACGTGAATCTCAAACTGCTTCCGGGCCACACATTCCTTCCATTTTGGGAGGTTTTCATCCCTGGGGGTGCCCTTTCGCACGACCGCAGTTCCATCATAGTCCATGCACAGTCGATCTTCGTGTACCGGCACTCCGGAGTACCCAACCGCCGCAATCACACGCCCCCAATTGGGATCGGAACCTGCCCATGACGATTTGACCAAAGGGGAATGGGCAATGGCGTAGGCAACCTGACGTGCGTCCGACTCGTTGTTCGCACCTGTGATCCGCAGCGTCACGACCTTGGTGATCTTTTCACCATCCCCCACAATCAGGTAGGCCAGGTGTTCACAAACCTTCAGCAGTGCTTCCCGAAAGCAGCGTTTGAATGCATCGTCTGCCTCCGCCCACTTGACCTGCGAGGCACCATTGGCAAAGCAGAGCACGGTGTCATTGGTACTCATATCGCCATCCACCGTAATCGCATTGAAGGATCGGTCTGCCGCTGCCTTGAGTTCAGCCTTGAGAGATGCCGTATCCATCTCCAGGTCGGTGCAGAGAAAGGCCAGCATCGTCGCCATGTCAGGCCGGATCATGCCCGCTCCTTTGGCAACTCCCGAAACGGTGACTGTTGTGGAACCGTTGGTGATGCGCAGTGTGCATTTTTTGTTGCGCGTGTCCGAAGTCAGGATGCAGTTTGCAAATGCAAGTCCATCTGAAGGTTGCGAACCGAGTGCGTCAGCCGCATCCGCAATGCCCTTGCGAATCTGTGGCATGGGTAACTGCCGCCCGATGCGCCCGGTGGAGCAAACCAGAAAACTGTCTTCGGGGGTCTGCATCCGCTGTGCTGCCAACGCCGCCATCTCCTGTGTATTGGCCATGCCTTGCTCTCCGGTACAGGCATTTGCATTGCCACTGTTGGCCACCACTCCGTGCAGCAGCGTGCCCTTGGCCAATACGTCTTCATCAAAGCTCACCGGTGCCGCCCGTACCCGGTTGCGTGTGAAAACTCCAGCTACGGTGCAGGGAGTTGGCGAATACAGAATGCCCAGATCAAGCTGACCATTCTGCTTCAGTCGCACGTCTGCATGGATGCCGCTCGCCAGAAATCCGGGCACATCGGTCGGGCCGCTGCTGTTCTCACACTTTTCAACCTTCCACTCCTGCATATCAGTCCTTCTGTTGCTGATGGGATGGATTCCGCAACCCTTGATCAGGGCAGCAATCCATCGGTTTCTTCAAATCCGTACTTTAAATTCATAATCTGCACCGCCTGTCCACTTGCCCCCTTGAGCAAGTTGTCAATGCATGAGGTCAGGATCCACCGATTCGTGCGTGGATCCTCGCAGATCGAAAGATCCACTCGATTCGATCCCACTACTTCCGCCGTATCCGGGGTTTGACCCACCGGAAGAATCGATACAAAGGGTTTGCCGGCATAGGCCGATTCCCACACCTTCCGGGCCTGCTCCAGCGAAGCGGAGGCAACCGGGTCCACTACGATGGTCGAGGCAATGCCACGGTTCATCGGCACCAGATGAGGCGTGAACTGCACCACCGTTGCGCAGCCCAATGCGCGGCTGAGCTGCTCCTCAATTTCAGAAAGGTGCCGGTGCTTGGGGATGCCATAGGCTTTCACGCTTTCGTTGCGCTCACAAAACAGGTAGGTCTCCGCCAGTTTTTTCCCCGCTCCACTCACCCCGCTGACACTGTTCACGATGATGCTGTCCGGGTTGATCAAACCAGCCTTTGCCAATGGCAACAATGGCATCAGGATGCTCGTTGGATAACAGCCGGGAGAAGCAATCAGAGAACACTGAAAATCCGAAGCATCCGCCAGTTCGGGTAGAATGTAAACCGACTGGCTCAGCAGCTCTGGCGCCGGATGCTCGCCATAGAACTCACGATAGGTGTCTGCATTGTTCAGACGGAAATCGGCACTTAAGTCGATGATGGATTTCCCTCCGGCCAACAGTGCCGGGGCATACTCCACAGCCACTCCATGCGGCAGCGCCAGAAAAAACAATTCGACATCGGGATGCTTTGCCAGTGCTTCCACATCCGATGCAGCGATGCGAAGCGCATCCCCACGTCCCCGCAATACCGGAAATATGCTCGACGCAGGCTGACCCGCCAACTGCCGGGACGTGAGCACTTCCAGATTCACCTTGGGGTGTCGCGACAGCAGTCGCACCAATTCAGCACCGGAATATCCCGAGGCTCCAATAATTCCAACTTTCATGTTCTGACTCATAAGACGAGACTCTCAGTGGACTTTTCCCCAAAGTGCTTTGATATAAACACAAAGACCCTCTCGGGCGAAAAGCCTTCGGAGGGTCTTTGAAATTCGTTCGCGGAATGCAGATCCAATTAACGCTTGGAGAATTGGAACCGCTTGCGTGCTCCTGGGCGACCCACCTTCTTGCGTTCCTTCGCTCTGGGGTCACGCTTGATAAAGCCCGCCTTTTTCAGCGGTGAACGCAGTTCCGCATTCATCTTCTGAAGAGCACGTGCAATGCCGTGTGAAATGGCAACGGCCTGACCTGCAGGACCTCCACCCTTCACCGATACCTTCACATCGATATCTTTGAGCATGTCTACTTCCTTCAGAGGATTCAGGGCAAGATTCGACAGTTCGTCGGTGTAGCAGTAAGTTTTCAGGTCCTTGCCGTTGACGGTATGTACTCCCGTTCCGCGGGTCAGACGAACGCGGGCTGAGGCTTCCTTGCGGCGTCCCACCGCAACATAAACCTCTTCAGTCTGTTTTGTTAAAGTCGACATCGTTGGTGGTTATCGTTTTGACTAAAAGTTGAATTCCTTGGGTTCCTGAGCTCCATGCGGGTGTTCGGCACCTGCATAAACCTTCAAGCGAGTCAGCATCTGGGAAGCAAGGCGATTCTTGGGCAACATTCCCTTGACCGCATGCTGGATGATGAACTCAGGGCGTTTTTCGCGGTAGTCAGACAGCGAGCGAACTTTCGCTCCACCCATCCATCCCGAGTAGGACATGTATTCCTTCTGGATTTCCTTTTTGCCAGTGACCCGGATCTTGTCAGCATTGATCACGATGACAAAATCTCCCGTATCCACATGCGGGGTGTAAATTGCGCGATGCCTGCCTCGCAAAACATTTGCAATGCGAACCGCCAAACGCCCGAGCACCTGATCTGCTGCATCCACAACATACCATTCGCGGGTAACCGTTTCTTTCTTTGCGAGTGTTGTTTTCATTTCAGAAAAAAGGAAGATACAAAGTGTTTCCCAAAACCCTGTCAACGATTGAAAATGAATTCCTCAAAAAAAGAATCCCCTCACCCTCAGGTGAAGGGACCTTCAAAAAACAGGGTTCAGGTGAATCAGAATCCAGCCGTAAAGGAGACTCCCCACCATACACGGGTATCAGCCTCGACCAGTTCATCACCCGCATCAGGTGCGTCCGGGTCCAAGCGGGCGATGCGACCTCCAACAGCGAAACGAGCATAACGCGTGAAGCTGTAGGAGTAATCAATCATGAATCCCGCATAGTTGCTACCGACATGAAAATCCGTGGTTCCGACATAACCCGTGAACAGCAGTGCGGACTTTTGGTCGATAACGATGGCATGCCCGAGTGAACCCTCAAATGTCAGCATGTCACCATCTGTATCTGCATAAACATAGAGGGACGGATTGAGGGGACCCTTCCAAGTCAGTCCCAGAATACCTTCCGTGGCAGAGTCCTCACTGAACGGCAGGAACTGATAGTGGCTCACGCCAAGATCCACTGCAAATTTTTCGCCAAAATGAAATTCTCCCCCCGCATAGTATTCATGCATCTTCACGCGGTTGTCGTCCTTCTCCGTTGGCAGGGCGGTGCGGACACCGAAGTAGTAAGTGTCGAGGCCCGAATTGATGCGTCCTTCAGCAGAGGGTGTAAACGTATCACCCGCAATTTGAAATCCACGGAAATTGAACTCCGATTCAAATGCATAAGTGGCACTTGCCGAAAAGTCAGTATCCTGAGCGAAAGCACTGGATGCGGCGGTTAAAAGCAAAGCGGGCAAGAAGGCAATCTTCTTCATGTTCATATCGGTGGATAGGGTTCAGTGTTTCGGTCGTGATGCGAAGGACCCGAAACGAGCACTTCGATTGACTTAGATCGTTTGTTATTTTTGGTAGGTTTGTCCACTACAAAATCTGAAACTACCTGCGTTATCAATGAAATTTCCCCAGCAAATCAGCCTGATCATGGGCGCAGTCGGCGTTGCCATCGGAGCCTTTGGAGCACACGCACTTGGCCCGGCTCTCGAACAATATGGAAAAGTGGATATCTGGAATACCGGCATACAGTATTTTTGGGTCCATACCCTCGCCTCACTGGCGATATCGTTCGCACGTCCCCATACTCCCAGGGTTGCTTGCACGGTCATCATCTGGCTTGCATCGATCCTGCTCTTCTCCGGCTCCCTGTTTGCCCTGTCGCTTGGTGCCCCAAGCTGGGTGGGCGCCATCACGCCAGTTGGGGGCATTGGCTTCATCATCGGTTGGTTGCAACTGCTGTGGATGCGTGAACAAACCTGATTTCACACCCAGCGGAAAAGCTTTGCGCATACCGCTGCAAGCCTGTCTACACCTCACTCCGGATATCGTTTCAAAATCAGTGCAACCCAAAAGACCCCGAATCCTATCCGGGAGCACTGGCGTTGAATCCTTGCCATCCGACACGATTCTGTCCTACTACTTACCTACCACCTATGAGCAATACACTCGAATCTCTCAAGAAACTGACCACCGTGGTCGCTGACACTGGCGACTTCGAAACCATCCGTGAGTTCACTCCGCAGGACGCGACGACCAACCCGTCCCTGATTCTTAAAGCGATTCAGCAGGACCAGTATCGTCCCCTGTTTACGGAGACCGTCAAACGCGTCGCACACGATACTTCCGCCACAGGCGAAACGGTCATCGACCTGGCCATTGATGATGTTTTGGTGGCATTTGGCATGGAGATCCTCAAGATCGTGCCTGGACGCGTATCGACCGAGGTCGATGCACGCCTTTCGTTCGACGCAGCCGCATCCGTTCAGAAGGCCCGTGACCTCATCGCACTCTACGAAGCCAAAGGCATCGACCGCGACCGGATTCTCATCAAACTCGCCACCACATGGGAAGGCGTTGTTGCCGCCCAACAGCTGCAATCCGAAGGCATCAACTGCAACATGACCCTGTTGTTCTGCCTCGCCCAGGCAGTAGCCTGTGCCCAGGTCAATGCAAAGCTGATCTCGCCCTTTGTGGGCCGCATTCTGGATTGGCACAAAGCCAAAACCGGTGAGTCCTACACTTCAGACAAGGATCCCGGAGTGATTTCTGTGCGAGAAATTTACCACTACTACAAAAAGTTCGGGCACCCGACCGAGGTCATGGGGGCCAGCTTCCGCAATACCGGAGAAATTTTGGAACTCGCAGGCTGCGACCTGCTGACCATCAGCCCGAGCCTGCTTGAGGAACTCGCAGCATCCAATGCTCCCGTCGAAGCCAAACTCACTCGTGAGGCCGCCGAAGCCAGTGATATCGAGCGTATTTCACTCAATGAGGCCGGTTTCCGCTGGGCGTTAAATGAAGACGCCATGGCAACTGAAAAACTGGCGGAGGGCATCCGGACCTTCGGCAAGGACATGCTCAAGGTGAGAAGCATGGTTCAGGAAGTTCTGGCAGACCTTTGATCTCCACGATGCGGAACCACTCCATCGCCAAGTTTGAATGGACAAAAATAGCAATCGGGGGCGGCATGCAGGTTCATGACGCCAGTCTGCCCGCAAAAGGGTGGACAGGATCCTTTGCTTGCCCTGAGATGCACATCCGATGAAAGACTTCAAGCAGCACATTCGCACGGTTCGGGGCTGGCCCCTTCCCGAGGTCAACTTTCGCGACATCTCCACGCTCTTTGAGAATGGAGACAGTTTCGCCCAGGTCATTGAAGTCTTTGAAGCCAAGATCCGGGAGTTTCGCATCAATCGAATCGCTGGCGTGGATGCCCGTGGGTTCATTCTCGCAGGCGGACTCTCCGCCAAAACGGGGCTTCCCATGGTCATGGTGCGAAAAAAAGGGAAACTCCCCCCTACAACCATCGAAGCCTCCTACGAACTCGAATATGGCGAGGCTGCCGTGGAAATCCGAACAGATTCCTGCAAACCCGGAGACCGGGTGATGATCCTCGATGACCTGATCGCTACTGGAGGTACCCTTTCCGCTGCTTCACAACTGATCCAACAGCTCGGAGGTACGGCAGCACTGATCGCAGCCGTGATCGATCTGCCAGAACTCGGAGGTTCCGCAAAACTCAGGTCCCAGGGACTTGAGGTATTCTCGCTCTGCAGCTTTACGGAAGACGAGTGAGCTATACCCGGAGACGGCAGCTGCCGGAACCCCGGAAAATGCACCTTTGCCACCCATTGTGCAGGCAGACTGTGCAGCATTGTGAATCGTTTCAATAAGACGAACAAGTCGCGCTCGACATTCCAGGATTCGGGCAAAAAAATTGCCTGAATCAGGTAAAATCCAACAGGTGAACTCCGCTATGTTCCCTTTAACCGGATTTAGCCCGATTCAGGCATCCTTATCATTCCAACAAGATCCAAAATTTGGGTTGATGTATGTGCCGTAAGCGTCCGCAAAAAAGTGGTATTTGTCAACACCAAAACACAAGATATTGGGGTAAGATTTGAAAAATTTCCCATATATTGGGATATTGACAACCGATTGCAGTCATTTTGCGACCCAATGCAGTTGTGTCCGGATTGCACGTTGCACAACATTCTGCCCGTGCATGCATTTCCTCAAACTTTCCACCACCCACCCGATTGACGATGCTCACAAGGAATCGCTTGTATCCCGGTTCGCATTGGGGTAGGCATTGGGCAACGACACCAGCCTGTTCTTGAATCACCTGCTGCCTGACATCATGCGTATGCTTTGCATCATCGGCCTGGGATTTGCGGTTGCCGGGGGCCTCAGCCACCACCTGCCCCTTCATCCCATCGAGATTTTTGCCCATTTCCAACCCTGGGTAATGACCTTGACGCTTGCGCTTGCCCTGGTAGCAGTGCTTCGGCAATTTGCCTGGCTGGCATTGGCCTTGACCACAGCTGGCATCTATCACCTGCTGTTCATGCTGCCCTACCTGAGCTTCGATGCTCTTCAGCGGCAGCAACCCGACTCTGGGAGCTTGCCCACGCTGCGTGTGCTTCAGTTCAACATCAATGCGGACAATGCTCACTATGATGCAGTAGCAGCTGCAATTGAAGCCGCCGATGCCGATGTGATGATCATCTGTGAAGCCACTGTGCATGTGCTTGACCGGTTGGAACACCTGCATGAGCAATACCCCCATCGCATCGAAGCGGCCAGGTGGCCCCGGCAGTCCATATTGGGGGTCAGTGGTACGGTATTGTGGTCGCGCTTCCCCTTCAGCGATTCGGAAACTCTGGAACTGGCACAGGGCAACATCCAGATCTGTCGCGCCACCGCCATGGTGCATGGAACGTCCCTGCGCGTCTACGCAGCCCATTTGCTGGCTCCCCGAAGCGATACTCAGATCCTTCAACGCAATCAGGGCATGCACGAACTCGCACAACTCATCGCAAGTGATCCCGTTCCCAATACCCTTCTCATTGGAGACCTCAATCAGAGCGTCTGGGCACCGCCCACGCGCAAGCTCCTCCAATCCACCCAAATGTCATCAATCCTTCAGGGTCACATGTTTCTGACGACCTGGCCCAGCTCGACCTATCCCTTCGGTATTGCGATTGACCACATGTTCTACCGTGGTGTTCTCTCCCATCGGGCCGTCAACAGCTTGCCCGGACGTGGTTCCGACCACCGCATGCTCGTCGCCGAATTTTCCATCAACACAGCACTTCCTCATCCATCACCATGACAGCATCCCTCCCCTATCGCATCGCTACCCTGATTTTTATGGAACACGCTGACGGTCGGCAGCTGCTGTTGCAGCGCCGCAAGGCACCCAATCAGGGCCTGTGGACCCCCATCGGGGGAAAACTGGAGACGAGCGTGGGCGAGTCGCCTGTGCAATGTGCCGTGCGTGAAGTTCGCGAAGAAGCGGGAGTTCACATCCAAGAATCCGAACTGCACCTCTTTGGTTACCTCGCCGAAAAAGCGTACGAGCATGAGTGTCACTGGCTGATTTTCCTGTTCCACTGTCACCAGAAACTTCATTCCCTGCCAGAAGCAATGGATGAAGGGAGTTTTGCCTTTCATGCCAGGCAAGAGCTACACCATTTGCCCATGGCACAGCCCGACCGTGAAATCCTCTGGCCGACCTACTGGAAACACCGTGACGGCTTTACAGGCATCCGCGTGGAATACCACGATCTCAATCACAACCCTCAACCCTTTACGATCACCATCGAGTCGGGATCCCAGGCAAACCTGGCTGCTCCAGGAACTAAGCCCAGAAAAGGCCCGCAAGACAACCGGTCATGAGGCAGGCGAGGGTTCCCCCCACCAAGGCTCGGGGAGCAAGCCAGCTGAGATCAGCTCGCCGATCAGGTGCCAGCGTCGATATGCCCGCAATCTGGATACCGATCGATGCAAAGTTTGCAAAACCACACAAGGCATAGGTCATGATGACCAGACTCTTGGGATCCTGCATGACACCTTCACGCATCGCCTGTCCCATGTTCAGATAGGCGACAAATTCATTCAGCACGAGCTTTTCTCCCAACAGGCGACCCGCGTTCAGCAGCTCACTGGGATGAACCCCCATCAACCACGCAACAGGCGAAAAAACCCACGCAAACCCCCATTCCAGCGATAGCGATGCATGCGCACCCTTGCTTGTTTGTTCAATCCAGGCATCCAGTCCTGTCCATCCCCCAATACTCCAACTGAGCATGGCATTGATCATGGGAATGAATGAGGTGAACACGATCAGGATCGCTGCAATGATGAGGGCAAGCTGCAACCCCTGTGCCGTACCACGCGTGGCGGCGTCAAAAACGTTGCTGCCCAGCTCTTCCTTGCTGACGTTAAACTCCCGGGTATAGGCATCCTGCTCCGGAACCATCAGCTTGGAAAAGACGATCGCCGCGGGGGCCGAGAGAATGGAGGCCGTGATCAGATGACGGGCAAACAACACATTCTGCGTTCCATCATCACCGCCGAGAAAGGTGATGTAGGCAACCATGACTCCTCCAGCAATGGTCGCCATGCCGCCCGTCATCATCGCACACAATTCACTGCGCGTCATGTTGCTGATGTAGGGACGAACCATGAGCGGAGCCTCGGTTTGCCCCACAAACACATTAGCGGCAACGGCAAAACTCTCTGCTCCCGAGAGGCGCATCACTTTGTTCATCAACCAGGCAAAACCCCGAATCACCAGCGGCAAAATCCCGAGATAGAACAACACCGTCGAAATGGCGGAAAAGAAGATAATCGAAGGCAGCACTCGAAATGCAAAGACCGCTCCGGTGCTTTCCGCATTGTCCACAAAACTCCCAAAAATGAAACGTCCACCCTCCTGGGAAAACGCAAGCAGCTGCACCACTCCTTTTGCGATCCACTCGATCACCGCTGCAGGACCCGAAACCTTGAGAAACAGAACTGCAAGCACCAACTGCAGCAGCACTCCCCCTGCCACCAGCTTCCAATCGATGCGTCGCCGATCACTGCTCATCATCCAGGCGATCACCAGAAAAACCAATACCCCCAATACCGCCCGCAAAACATCCATCATGGGTCGCATTCCATAATGAACCTCAATGCAATTGACCAGCACTTTGTTCGCACAGAGCGAGTTTCAGCCCCTTCATCTGTTGAAGATCACCTCGCAGAAATTTTGAAGGGTTTTACCTCAGTCCGGTTTAACACGATGCATGAGCCACTTCCTTCGCACCATTCCCATCCTCTGCATCCTTTCAGCCCTTGTGATGCTGAGTGCATGCACGACAGCTCCTGCACCCACACCTGGCTCCGATCTTTCCTCCACCCCTGCTTCAACGCCTTTCAATCGAATTGATGCCTCCCAGCTGCAAAAGGGTATGGCCGTTGATAGCGTCACTGCAGTCCTGGGATCACCCACAAAAATCGAATCCTTTGAACGCGAGGGGAAAACCTTTGAAATACGGGAATACCGTCGCCGCTTCAGCCAATTTCAAGGCACCGAGGCAACCGGACTGGAACGCATTCCCTACATCGATCCCGTTACAGGAGAAGAGCGCGAGGAGTTGGCACCTGTCATGCAAAATGCAACAGTCAATCTGGTAGAGGTCACGGAACTGCTGTTGCATGAAGGAGTCTTGCTCGAGTGGAAACAAAATCTCTTCAAACTCGGAACTTCCTACCAATAACACCGCAGACGACTCGCTCCACCCAAGTATCGGACTCAAGGCAATTTCACTTGAACCTGACAGGCCAGTTCGTTAGGCAAACCCCTAACCCTCAACGCTCATGGCCTTCAAACTCACTCCAACCGAAGCGCGCGCACTCAGCCTGCTGCTACTCATCCTCCTGCTCGCGCTGATCGGCAGTATCGTGTTCTGAACCGACCCGCTCCTTCGGCTTCACTCTCCGTCGAGCTTTCCTTTCATGTCATCCCAAGGAATATCGTTGCCCGTGCGGCAGATAAGAACCGGTTCCTTTGTTTTGACCCACACCTTGTGCTCCTTGTGAAACTTGGCAGACACCACCTCGCACGACTCTGCAATGGTTTTGACAGGATAGCGACGCCCTTTCGGAGTGACATTAAAATCGTAGGCACTGCGGGTCAGACGTTCCTCCGTCACATACGGACTGTCTTCTTCCGGTATCTGCAATACCCAACCCGTAAAGTCCTTTCCTTCGAGTTCGCCAGCGGGATCCGATATCAGCACGACAAACTGTTTCTTGACCGGAGGTGGTTTTTCTTCGGTCTCCTTCTGGATGCGCACTTCCTCCTCCAGTTCGTTGATAATGGAAGCCACCTGACGCGTATCAAATTCCCGCCGCTGAAGGATCATTTTCACCAGATCGATGTCTACTTTTGCCATGGTCGCTACTATGGCACGGAATTTCCGGCATTGCCAAGTCCTTCCTTTGTCCTGGAGTGATCACTTTAGTCACGCCAGCTTCACCAGCATCAAACGCACAGGTTTCCCATCAACACAAATCTTCTATAAACGCCTCTGTCCCATTCGGCAGGAGCACTGATTCACCCACCATGCGCCCAACCAGCTGCCGCGCGATCGGACTCTGTGCGGTGATGACCGTTACCACCTTGCCGTCCACCTCAACACTCAATCCTCCGGAAGCAGTTGATAGGAAATACCAGTTCGCCGCGTCGGCCAGTTTCAAGGAAAAAAGGGCACCTGATTCAATGCGTCGACACTGTGCCATCGCATCCCGATGGGTCGTCCAAACCTGGATTGCGTTACCGACCTCAAGCACTTGCGCCCCTTGACCAGCCGCGAGATAGGAGGCTTCAAGCCCCTGAGTGTCCCATTTGGAGTCAGCTCGTGATTCTTCGTGGGTGGCGTACTCCGCTGCCTCACGTGAAGCTCCGCGAACCAGATCGAGTTGATTCATCAATTCGGCAAGCACTGCCTCAATCACTGCATGTTTATTCATTGCTGTTCCAGCCAGAGAGAATCGAAAATCCAGTGCTTACAACTTTTCCACCTGTGTGACCACAATTTTCAGTGATCCGAATCGAAAGGATTCTCTGCCAGGCTTCGCAGCTTCATGCACGACTGTCGAGCTTCCCCCCGATTCCTTGCGGCAATACATTACCATCGGGTGAATACAGTCCGGCAACATCGGCAGTCGCCTCAATCAACTCGAGCAGCCCCTGCTTCGAAAGCTCATTCTGTTTCACCATCTTTGCAGTGACATCAAGTCGTTGAACGGCTGCCTGATGTTGCACCAGATTGATCGCGACTGCAGTAGCATCCATGCCTTGAGCATCGGCACTGCAGTGCGAAACTTAAGCGAATGTTGATTCGCCATGCCTCCAACCTGCGCAAACGCAAATCCATCAAACCGCGTCGCGCGAAAGCGGATTCAACTCAGGCAAGCTCGATCAATACTTGATGGCGCAGCCGTAGGCTGCCGTTGTGTGTGGGTCTACCGTTTTTCCGGACTGATGCGCTTTCCACGCATTCCAGACGTAGCTCTCCGCTTTCTCAATGTCGGAATGCCGCACAGAACTGATGCTGTCGATAGCACCCTGATAGATGAGAGTGCCCTGCGGGTCGATCACATACATGTGGGGAGTTGTTCGGGCCGCGTAGGCCTTGCCAATCTCACCTGACGCATCCAGCACAATGTGGGTGGCGTTCGATCCCACCGATTTCGCCTTCTCATTTGCATCTTCGGGTGACTGATATCCCTGCTTGCCCTTCGCAGAAGAAACCACGGACAGCCAGACCACACCTTCTGCCGTCATTTTCTTCTGAAGGCTTGGCATGTTGCCTGAGTCGTAGTGCTTTTTGACAAACGGACATCCATGGTTAAGCCATTCGAGCACAACATATTTGCCCTTCAAATCCGAGAGCGATACAGTTTCACCGTTTGACGTTTTTCCGGTAAAATCAGGAGCAGACTCGCCGGAAACCGGAGCCGCAACCGCAGTTGTGATCATCAATGCAATCGAAGTAAAAAGTAGGATCGTTTTTTTCATGGTATTGCTGGGTGGTTAAGCATTCGTGTCAGACAGAACGAAAAAGCTTTGAAATAGATTTCAAATTCTCCAACCATCCTTTGTTCCGATTTCCACTACCGCACTGCTGCCAAAGCGCAAAATCGCCACCAACCCACGACATGAGCCAATCCATCAACGATCTTTGGAATACGCTGCAAGGCGAAGCAAAGGCCACAGTAAAACAGGAGCCTGCACTCGCGCCGTGGCTGAACTCCCGACTACTCCGTTACACGTCCCTCTCCGAAGCCATTGCAAGTAATCTCTCTGAAAAGCTGAATTTCCTGCGCGACGAGCAAAACTATCTCTACCACGTCTTTCGCCACGCGCTCGATGAAAACGAACACATTCTCGAAAGCATCTGCGAGGATATTGTGGCAAACTTTGAGCGCGACCCCGCCTGCAAGAATCACTTCAACCCTCTGCTCAACTACAAGGGATTCAAGGCGATCACCGGATACCGCATCGCCCACTCCGTGTGGAATTCCGGCCAGCGTGAACTTGCCCTGCACCTGCAAAGCCTGATCTCCGAATTCTACGGAGTCGACATTCACCCGGCAGCCAAAATCGGAAAGGGCATCCTGCTCGATCACGCAACCGGATTTGTGGCAGGAGAAACCGCCGAAATCGGTGACAACGTCTCCATCTTCCAGGGCGTGACCCTCGGAGGGACCGGAAAGGAAGAGGGTGACCGTCACCCCAAGGTAGAGTATGGTGTGCTGATTGGAGCTGGCGCCAAAATCCTGGGCAATATCCGCATCGGTCACTGCTCCAAAATCGGTGCCAACAGTGTGGTGCTGAACGATGTTCCGCCACGATCCACGGTTGTTGGAGTTCCCGGCAAAATCATCGGCACCAGCGAGGAGATCATGCCTTCCCGCAACGTGGACCACCGCATCTGCTGAGCCATTCGCTTTTCATTCCATTCTTGTTGACAATCCAACCGAACACCCAATCTACCTGTGCATATGCCTGAACCCAGCTCAGAAATCCAAGACGTCATCATTCTCGGCAGTGGATGCGCCGGCCTGACCGCTGCCATCTACACTGGCCGCGCCAACCTGCGCCCGCTGATCATCGAAGGCAGCCAACCCGGCGGACAATTGACCACCACTTCCGAAGTGGAGAATTTTCCCGGCTTTCCCGAGGGGGTCGATGGATACCTTCTCATGGACAACCTGCGCAAGCAGGCAACGCGCTTTGACGCAACCTTCACCAACGATGTTGTGGAAAAGGTGGAACTGGACGGCGATCTCAAGGTCTTAACCTCCGCCACCAAATCTTATCGCACCCGCAGTCTGATCATTGCCACTGGAGCTTCACCCCGCCTGCTCAGCATTCCCGGAGAGAAAGAAATGTATGGGGGCAAGGGTGTCACAACCTGCGCAACCTGCGATGGCGCATTTTATCGAAACATGGATGTGGCCGTCATTGGCGGGGGTGACTCCGCCTGCGAAGAGGCCCTCTTTCTGACGCGCTTTTGCTCCAAGGTTTACCTCGTTCACCGACGTGATGAGCTGCGCGCCTCCAAGATCATGGCCGACCGGGCCACCCAGCATCCCAAGATCGAAATGGTCTGGAACACCGTGCCAACAGAGGTAATTCCCGACGACGCAGGCCTGGTCTGCGGCATCCGCACCCGGGATACCGTTTCCGGAAAAACCGGAGAGATCGCGATCAAGGGTCTGTTCATCGCCATCGGACACATTCCCAACACTGCTGCGGTAGCGACGTTGTTACCGACCGACGACCTGGGTTATCTGATTCCCGAATCGGGAAGTCAGGTTCGGACCCAAATCCCGGGAGTCTACGTCGCCGGTGACTGCGCAGATCATGTGTACCGGCAGGCAATCACTGCAGCCGGAATGGGTTGTCAAGCCGCTATCGAAGCCGAGCGCTGGCTGGCCGAACAGGAATAATTCCAACCCGACGGCGAGCACCTGACATTCCATCCCACTTCTCATCATGGCTGTCCATCGCGAAACCCTCAACCCATCGACCCGTGGGCAGGGCACGTATGAACTGACACAGGAGCTGCAGCGCATCGTCGCCAGTTCTGGCATTCAGGAAGGTCTCGTGAACATTCACTGCCATCACACCAGCTGCAGTCTTGTGCTGATGGAGAATGCCGACCCCTCGGCGCGGGATGACCTGCACGCCTTCATGCATCGGCTTGTGCCTGCAGACCTGCCTTATTTCACTCACACTTACGAAGGTCCCGATGACATGCCGAGCCACATCAAGATGGCACTGACTCGCAGCAACGAAACGCTTCCAGTTGCCGGAGGACGCGTGATGCTGGGCACATGGCAGGGCCTCTTTCTCTGGGAGCACCGGGACGCCCCACAACGTCGACAGCTCACGGTTACGGTTCTGGGAGAATCTGATCGTTGAATCCCGGTCGGCATCCCAACAATCCCGGTACCCGATGAATCATCCACCCGGCAACTCACCTGCATGTCTGGCACCCGGACAGCTCAAGGAACAGGAGAAACGTCGTGTCCGCCAACAGGAACTGCGCGAACGCTACAAGGATGTGCTGCCAGAGCTGTGCGGTGGACTGCTGGAGATTGGATGCGGACATGGACACTGGCTCACGGCCTACGCCGAGCAACATCCGGAACAGTTTTGCGTCGGGGTTGACCTGATCAACCGACGCATTCAGAAATCAACCACCAAGGCCGACAAGCGAGCGCTCCATAATATCCGTTTCATCAAGGCGGAGGCCATCGAGTGGCTCGAGGTGGTTCCCGACGGCATTGGAATTGACCGGGTGATGGTGCTTTTCCCAGATCCCTGGCCCAAAAAACGTCACCACAGACGACGCCTCATTCAAGCAGAATTCCTTGAGTTGCTGGCCGGAAAAATGGCTCCGGCTGGACAACTCTTCTTTCGCACGGATCACGAACCCTACTTTGACTGGGCACGCGAGGTCATCCACGAACACCCGCAATGGAAGCTCGACAGTGAATTCCACTGGCCACTCGAACAGAGCACCTATTTTCAGGAAATCATGGGTGCACACCAGTCCCTGTGCGCTACCGTCGTTCCACTCGCATAATTGCCTCAAACCTCAATCCTCAGCACCCATTCGTCCCTGCAAGTTCCAGAAGCCGTCCCACAGATTTTCGTGCTGCAGGATTGATTCCGCAGCCCTTCGTGCTCAGGATGAAGGTTTCCGTCGCACGCACGATATCAGACAGTCCTGACACTCTCGAACCGAATTCATTCATGAGCCTGACAAACTTCGACCAACTACTCGATGCCTACGCCAATCTCGCAATCAAGGTGGGCGTCAACATCCAACCCGGACAGCGCTTGTTGATCCGGGCGCCGATCGAATCCGCCAATTTTGTTCGAAAGATGACCGAATGCGCCTATCGCGCAGGTTCACCTCTCGTTTCCGTGCTCTACAGCGACGATCAGCTCACCCTGAAGCGTTTTGAGAATGCGCCAACTGGCAGTTTTGAAACTTTCCCAGAGTGGGAGGCCGACGCGATGGTTGCCTGTGCAAAGCGCGGTGATGCCTTTATCAAGGTCGCTGCCACCGACCCCGACCTGCTCAAGGATCAAAATCAGGATGATGTGGCCAGTGCAATCCGCTCCGCTCAGCGCCACATGGCTGAATACATGCAGTATCCGATGAGCGATGCCGTACCGTGGTTGGTGATTTCAGTCCCGGTCGCGCCGTGGGCAACCAAGGTGTTTCCCGAACTGGACGAAGCATCCGCCATCGACCGTCTCTGGGAGGCGATGTTCAAAGCCTGCCGCGTCGATCAGCCCAATCCTGTCGATGCGTGGCGGCGCCACATCGCCGAACTCAAGGTGCGCTCGGATTACCTGAATGCAAAGGCCTATGACCGCCTGCACTATCGCGGAAACGGCACGGATATCGTGCTCGGACTACCCAGAGGACACATTTGGAAATCGGGTCAGAGCGTGGCCAAATCAGGAGTCACATTTGTCGCCAACCTTCCAACTGAAGAGGTGTTCACGATGGGGGACCGCAATCGTGCGGATGGGGTGGTGAAATCCTCCAAACCCCTCAGCTACAGCGGGAACATCATCGACGACTTCACGCTCCGCTTCGAGAAGGGACGCGTTGTCGAGGCCACCGCCAAAAAGGGACAGGATACGTTGCGCAAGTTGGTTGAAACCGACGAAGGTTCCGCCCGGCTTGGTGAAATTGCCCTCGTGCCGCACCGCTCACCCATTTCGGATTCGGGCATTCTGTACTACAATACGCTCTTTGATGAAAACGCTGCCAGCCACTTGGCACTGGGTCGCGCGTACCGCTTCAATCTCAAGGGCGGCAAGGAAATGTCGGATGCCGCATTTACCGAGGCAGGTGGCAACGACAGTCTGGTGCATGTCGATTTCATGATTGGGAATGAGACGCTGGATATCGACGGCATCCTGATGGATGGTGCGGTGGAACCCGTGATGCGTGCAGGCGCCTGGGCATTCTGAATTTTTTCTAATAACGCCCAGAAGCATTTGAAATCAGAACGCTCTTGCGTTCGTTTGCGTAACTGAAACATCACATCGCCGGGTCACGGCATTTGTTAACTCGAAATCCACTACCATATGAAACTTACCCTTATCAAACCCTCTGCCCTCTTGATCGCAGTTGCTGCATTTGCGATTTCCGCTGCCACTGCAAGTGCTTGCGAAGCCAGTAAGGTCGCCAAGGCTGAAGGTTGCTCGGCAGCCAAGGTAACCGAAGTTGCCAAAGCTGAAAAATGCGCCTCAACTAAAGTAGCAAAAGCCGGTGACTGCGCGTCAACTGATGTTGCCAAGGCAAGTGCTTGCGCAAAGACTGAGGTAGCCAAGGCTGGAGATTGTGCAAAAGCGTGCGCAAAGACCGAAGTAGCGAAGGCTGAAGACTGCGCAAAAGCCTGTGCATCCACTGAAGTTGCGAAGGCCAGTGATTGTGCAAAGTCCGAAGTTGCCAAGGCTGAAAAAGCAAAGCCGGCATGCTGCGGAGCCGCAGTGACTGAAGTCGCTGAAGCAGACGCAAAGAGCGCCAAGAAAGCAGGATGCTGCAGCTCGAAGAGCAAGCAGGCCAGTGATGCCTGAGTCCTGTGACGGACCACATTGATTTTTGGATCAATTCCCAAAACACCCTTCAATCCGAAGGGTGTTTTTTTGTGTTCACATCCTTCTGCTGCATCAAAGCCCCGGGAGACAGGGCAGTTCATGCCCGCGCAGACATCCATTCAACCCAGCAATAGTGGTCATCACGTGTCCGCGTATGCCCAAAGCCTGGGCAGCAGCAATATTCTCGGACTTGTCATCGATGAACAGCACACTGCTCGCTTCGTCGACCTTCAAGGTCTGCAAACAACGCTCGTAGATACGGTGCTCCGGTTTCACCATTCCCCAGTCACAGGAAAAACAGTACGTGTCAAAACAGGTGTAGCCGCGATCCATCAGCATCGCAACAGAGGGCTTTTCCGTGTTCGACAGGACAGCGGTACGAATGCCGTTCTGTTGCAGAATCTGTGCGATGTGAAGCACTTCCGGTCGTTCCTCATAGCTGTGCTCAAAGGCCTGCCGCCAGAGACTTCCTCCAAAAGACTCCAGACTCATCGACGTTGGTGCACCAGCCCGGTGCCAGAATTCCAATTCCTCAAGCTCTCCCTTCTGAAAGGCCACCATCGCATTCCCCTCAAATGCATCCGGTGCAATGCCCGGGATGTGCTGACGGACATGGTTCAAAATGCCTTCGACCGGATTTTCAATAATGACTCCACCCCAATCAAACAATACCGTCTGGACAGGAGTGGATGAGGATGTGCGGGCTTGATGCATGACAACAAATCCCGATCAGATTCAAAACAGACTGGAAGCACAAGGTCATATTCGCTAGAGTTCCCACAATCCGTGAATCGCGATGCAAGCTCGCCCTGACAGTGATGAAAAACTGTCCATCCGGGAGAACGATTTCAACCTACACCATCATGTTGCTTCAACTCAGCGGCGTCACCCTGAAGCGGGGGATCACTATTCTCAACAACATCCACTGGGCTATGGAGTCCGGTCAAAACTGGGTGGTACTCGGCAGTAATGGATCTGGGAAAACTTCTTTGCTCAATGTGCTGCTGGGCTTTGAGCAACCCACATCCGGACGCTTCATGCTGTTGGGTAAACCCTTCGGAACCACTCCCTGGCACGACATTCGCAAACAGGTTGGTGTCGTCAGCATGACACTCAGCCAGCGGATTCAGGCCGATCAGCTCGCCCAGAATGTGGTCATCGCCGGAAAACAGGCACAACTGAACACGTGGACTTCGGTTTTGGAAAAGGAACTCGATGAGGCGAGGCGTTGGCTCTATCTGGTGGGCATCGAACACCTGGCCGAACGGCCATGGGGTGTGCTCTCCCAGGGAGAACGTCAGCGCCTGATGATCGCGCGTGCACTGATCGCACAACCCAAACTGCTCATCCTCGATGAACCCTGTGCTGGTCTGGATCCCGTCGCCCGCGAAACTTTTCTCGATTTCATGCAGGATACGCTGACAGCCGAATTTCGCATTCCCACGGTTCTGATCACGCACCATGTCGAGGAGATCATGCCGATGTTTACTCACGTGCTGCTGATGAAATCCGGGCAGGTCCTCGACCGCGGATCCAAAACACAGGTTCTGACAAGCCAAAAACTGTCCAATACCTTTGGTGCCAATGTCACATTGCGAAACCATCACCATCGCTACACGCTGGAATTTCCATTCACGCGCAGTGACTCCTCCACCAGTTCAACCCATTCTCCATCGAGCGATCCAGGATCCGGCAGACCACTCAATGCCTGAACGGAGTCAGTCCGCCGCTTCAATGAGCGTAAAAGACTGGCAGCCTTCAGATTTGCCATTGACCAGAATCTCCAGCAAATGCTCTCCGCTGTAGTAGGTGCGCGTCGTCACCGGAGCAAAGGAGTGACTGCGCTGAAAGGAAACCACTCCGCCAGGTTCAAGCTCGCAGGTTGTTCCTTTGAACACCTTGGCACGTCGCTCACCATTGGCCTTCACATAGTGAATGGCATAGTCGATCACGAGTCTCTGGGAAACCGCTGCAATCGACTGTATCGTGGTCTCAAAGCGTAGCTTCTGCCCCATGGACACCGGATTCGGTTCCACCCGAATCGCAGTCATTTCGATTTTCGCGGGGTGAAAACCGAGTACCGCGAGCGCCCGTGCATTTCCCTTTTTTACCAGCGTGCGAAGGGCATGCCGGATCAATCGCTGACGCTGGATATCCGCATCCACCCACCAACGCTCCGCAATTCGACAGACCAGCTCAGGGTGATCCTTTGCGATGTCATTGAGATGATTGGCCACAGATCGTCGCACGTATTCACTCGGGTCATCCTTGAGGGATTCCAGAAAGGGAAGCATCGGTGATGGGTCGGCAATGAAGCGCTTGAGCTGCAACCCCCACGGCAGACGGGGGCGCGCGCCTTCGCTGACCAATCGCCGCACATGAGGGGATGGATCCTTCACCCAGCGTTGCAGGATGCGAAGGGTCTGCAACGGGAAAGCATCCAGGAAGGGGCGGATGCCAAACTCCGAGGTCAGACGTGAGGTCATTGCTTTGAGCAGATCCAAGGACACTTCCAGGTGGTCGAGTCCGTTGCGGCCCACATATTCCTGAAGTGCCATCACTGCCCAGCCCGTGATTCCCTCCACTTCGCCCCCGTTGACTTCCGCATCAAGCGGTGGTCCCAAACTTGCACCTATTCCCCGGGCAGCCACTTCAAAGTCCTCGGGCAGGGTGGCTTCCATTGCAACGACAATTTGCATGCAGCGATCCTTCAGTTCACGCTGTTCGATCTGATCACAGGCAATGCTGACAAATCGCTCCCTTTCAAATCCAGGAAAGTGACGCGCAAATTGCACGGACATTGATTCAATCAGCTCAGGGTGGATGTTGTTCTTGAAAGGTTCGGCCATGGTTTTCCGTCGATACAAACGCTATTTATAGTGAAATAATGTTCATGCACAACTGAATTTTTGATGCCCCATGACAACTGTGCCGACAGAGACAAGATCGCAGCTCCATCCCATCAGAGTCCGCTCGGATCAATGACAAGTTTCCACTCCGGTTCCTTTAGGGTTCCCGTGAGTTGCATTTCAAACATATGGGCAAAGGGACGAAGTATCAGAGCCAATCCCGCCACCACAGGGAACTTGACCTCCCCCAACGGGTAAGCTTTCAGCCTGAAATCGAGGCTTCCGTCCTCCAGATCAACCACTCCCTTCGACCGCACCCGGCTTGAAGGACCCGTCAACTCCAGATCCTCAAAAATGATGCGCTTGCCTTCCACCCGCAGCGGTGAGCTTGCTTCTTTCAACGAAAACGAACCCACGCTCAACTCCGCATTGGAAAAGGCTTTGGAAATCCCTCCAAAAAGGTGAACCCGATGGATCAACGGATCATTCAGGTCAAACTCCCCCCATGCCTGAAGTCCATCGAGTGAATCCGCTGGAGAACTTCCGGCCAGGCGAACATTCATGAAACTTCGCCCTTCCGGCACATTGCCGATCATGGTGGACCCCACACTGGATTGCGAGCTTTCAGCAGGTTCGCCATTCACCGCTGCAATCCCTTGGGCAGCAATTTCTTCAGATCCATTCTGTTCCAGCTCAGCCTCTTCCTGCAGGCCTTCCACCTTACTTAGGGCAGCCCGAAAATCGAAGTCCCGCAAATCCACGGCAAAATCAACTTGCCGAACCCCTCCTTCTTCATATCCGACAAAGAATGCATTGCCCCGCCCTCCCGCAAAGCGAAGGTCCACCGGATGGATTTCCACCCGATCCTGCTGCTTGTGGACAAATGCATCTGCACCATCAATCTCAAATCCGTAAAACCATGTCGGACGCCGAACCTGCACCCGAAGCTTCAGGGAATCCAGATGCCGATATTCCGGGAATGCCTCTTTGACCAACACTCCGTGCAGCCACACATCGGCAACGGTATCGGGGCGGGTATTTTCCACCAGTGGCTGCAGATCATCTCCCACCAGCGGAGCCACTCGATGCAGGGGCAGATTGGTGTAGAGGTCGAGATGCTCGGAAAGCATATTGCTATCGAGCGGATCATAAACGATGCTCACATCGCCCGAGGCAACTCCATCCGGAGTCTTGACCACGAGATCCAGCAACTGAAGATAGCGAGCAACGGAGTTGAGTCGTACCTGGCCCCGCTCAATATCCAGTCCTTTGTAGTCTAGGTGTTCGAACCCCAACATGCCATGGACAAAGCGTTGGCCAGGATCGGACTCCAGTCCCCAGATATCCAAATCCACCTGAACCGGATGCTCGCGAAAGTCAAAGTCCTCCCAGGCCGCACTCCACCAGGATCGGAACATCGGATTCAGATCCGTCGGAATGCCCTGTCCAAAAATGCGATAACGGTAGGGTCCGTAACCCAGCGTTTTGTCCAGGCTGCCGCTCAGGGTGTATCCTGAGCGCTGACCGACAAACTGATCGAGTACGATGCGTTGCTGCGTCCCGTCCCATCTCCCCCAGGTTCGGCCATATTCGAAGTTAACTCCCTTGGCCAGAATGGATGTACCAACCGCACGAAACTCAATCGGACTGAGGTGCTGCCACTCGCGAATTTCAAAACTGGCCCGCAGATGGGGAATATCCTCAAATCCAAATAGCGAAAATCCCTGCATGGCCTCCGTCCATGTAGCCGCCATGTGCAGGGCGTCAAAATCGCCGGATACCTGAACGCCCATCCATTCCTGTGGGATATCGTAAGCTGCCTCGATCGCTGTCGATTCTCCTGCAAACCCCATTGTTGCGGCAATCTCGCCCTGCCCCGTGCGTTCCGGCCAAATTGTAGCCTCCAGAAAATCCAACTCCTGCCCTCGGAAGGAGAGTTTTGCAGCCTGAAGACCCACTTCGTCGGGTAGTAGTGAAAAAAACCCATCCCGCAAATAGGTAAACGCGAGGGTCAATTCATCCATCTGAAGCTCCTGTTCGTAGCGCACCGACTGGATTTCTCCCCTCAATTTGTCTTCCACGACAATCGCATCCTCCCAGACGATGCGTCCTTCCAGAAATACTCCTTGAGTGTTGACACGATCCAGAATGCGGGCTGACGCCGCATATAGGCTAAGGGCAGCTGAAGGTGTTACCTGCGGATCCGGGTCAGAATCAAATGAAAGGGTCAGCAGTGCCTTTTCTGCATGTTCAAATGCATCGTACAGATAACGCAGTTCCCGCAGTTTCTGAAACACCACTTCAGTTGGAAATTCAACTGCTCCGGGTTTGGTTCGTTGATCCTGGAACCACGCAAACCGAAGGCGCAAAACATTACGAGACGCAAGCGTCAACCGTGAGAGCTTCGCCTTGAGTGATTCCAGCTCAATGCCTTCCCCGTCCACGTGAAAGCGAAGCGTGAGATCCTTGATCAACTGAAGATTTTCGGAAGCGGGTAGAAAAGGGTCGGGATAATACACCACTGCGTTCGAAAGCAAGCCCACCGCCGACTCACTCTTGCCCATTTCAAGCGTTGGCTCAGATGGAACCACAAGCAGGTTGCCAACCGTCATTAGTGGACACCTGCACTCCTCAGAATGCAGCTCAAGGTCAAGGATTTCCAAGCCTTTTCCAGGATAGTAGCGTACGCTGCCCAACTCCACGGATAGTGAAGATGGTATTTTCCGATCCAGCATATACTCCACAAACCAGCTGGGAATTTCCCAATATCCACGGTAAGTCAGCGCGAGCAACAGCAGCGTCTGCCCCCCCAGCAGCAACAGCAGCATACTTTCCAGCAGACATTTGAACCCTCTTGCACACATAACTTCAGCACACGCTTCGAGTAGAAACCAACGTTGGCTTGTCGTGACACTGGTCCCCCTCCGCCGTCTGCTCTGACTTCATTGCTGGCCAATCATTCAATTTCCCCAACTTCTTCGGGCATCGGATTTGCCGATTCCCTGGCCTGCTCCGGATTCACTTCCATCTCTGCAGGCTCCTCCGATACCGAATCTTCATCGCTCGGAGTTACAGGGGGTGCCCACTCTTCTGGCAACTCCGTGACGAACAACAGCGGATGCAATACATCCACAAGCGACTGAGGAAGTTTCACAACCAGATCCTGCTCAGCAATCCAGGCGTATTGTTCGCTTCCACTCAGGCGACGGGTGAGCCATATACTCGACGCAGGATCAGCACTCACATCACTCCAAAGTTTCATTTCAAACGCCAGTTTCATCTCAACGCCCCCATAGTGCAGTATGCCGTCTGACACGCTCGCATCGAGAAATCCATCCGCTCTAAAATGCCTTAACATCACCTGCAGTGCTGCGATCACACCCTCTGCATCTTCACCGGACAGGGGCTGAATCGCAGTTTCCTGCAAAGCCTGCACCGAGCGCAAATCCGTGACGTGACCAGTCTGGCGATTCAGAATCTCCGCAGCAGCCAGCGATTCGCCTCCGGGAAGCAGCTCAATGGAACGGTTGCGGTAGTGGAGCGGATCCAGACGCAGCCGCGACAACACCTCGTTTGCAACCAAATATACACTGTTGCTTGCGGCTAGTTTCGCATAGCTCCTCTGGGGTTGTTCTGCAGCTGCACCGATCAGCAGACGCTGGGTCTGATCCCCTTCCAGCGATACCGTCAATGAGGGTTCCGCTAAGCCATAGGTATCGAGGTCGCTGGTACTCGGATCGTCGTTCACAAACTCCAGTGCGATCAGATCGTTCAGTTCTGTAAGGATCTCAACCACCGTCGGCCCATCGGCGAGAAAGTCCACCAGATCTACTGTCGACGGACCCGCGTAGATGCGCCACTGGTCATTCTCGAGACGCAGCAAGCGCAGCGTCCTCGGTTCCTGCGATCCAGAAACAAGCTCCACCTTGGAAATGGCAGCGGGTTTCAGATTCAGAAAGTGCCGCTCTCTCAAGCTCGACTGGGAAGTGCGCCACCAGTCAATCTCAGCACGCGGGAGCAAAAAGGTGGTAGCGGCACCTTCAAAACGTGCGAGGTAAAGGGCTGGGTGAGCCTCTCCATTGACCAGATAACGACTGACCAACAGTGTCGAGTTGCGCCGGTTTCCAATGACTTCGAAACGCGCAATCGCATTGAAATGCGTGACTTCCTGCTGTTGCACACCTTCACCAGGCACCAGCGTTGAAGCATCGACCTCATGATTCACCAGGCGGTGAATGGCTCCCTGTACACGCTCCGTATTTGCCTCGGCAAAAAAGGGAGTATCCATGACCCACCCGGATTCATCCCTTGTGAAACGCCGCCGGCTGCCGTCGTCCGTGAATTCAACCAACAGGGAGCGCACTTCAAACACAGGAATCGAAAAGAGACTGCTCGAGCGCAGATCTGATAACTCTATCAGAAAGGGCTGGACCAGACTGGAACGCACGACCCAGATCTCCTGCCGATCCGGCCCCAGCAGGTAGAGCTGGTCATTGATCTCGACCGGAGCCCCAAAGGAAAAAGTGCGAACCTCGTCGCCATAGTCCAGATGCACAACTAAATGGGGGTCTTCCAGTCCAAAATCCGCAAGACTCTGCTGTCGGCTCTGAATATCACTGACCGGGAATCGCACACTCACTTCCGCCGCTTCCATCTGACTGATCATGCTGCGTACTGCAAATGCATTGGCATCCCATTGCACGGGTTCCTGGATGCGCCACCGCCCCTGTTCGAGGATGAGATGATAGGGTCGCTCCAGCGTCTGTCCGTCAACCCGGATCCCCACGACTTCTGACATTGGCCGATTCAGTATGCCCGCTTCTGCCGACCCCATCCGTGTACGCAGATCAAATGGAGATTCCTGTCGAAGCAGGAAAAAAAAGACGACGGCATTCAATACGACCAGAAGTAACGTAGTTCTCAATTTCATAACAGGACAGCACTCATCGGCGGATGACTCTCACCAACAACCCAACCAGTGCAAATGCAACTGGAAACCCGAAGAGGGCAAACAGAAGCGTCTGCAAATCCGCCTCGCTCAATGTCAGTCGATAGTTGGCGATGCGCTGAGGGGGAATGCTCAGCAGGTGATTTCGCTGGAGACACCAATTGAGAGAATTGGACATGACGACCCGATTGCCATACAGGCGAAACAGGTTGTTCGACAGCATGCTTGCATCTCCAAAGACCAGCAGTTTGCCACCTTTCAGTTTCAAGCCCAGGCTCTCACCTCCACTGCGTTCGGCCACAACACCAACCGGAACAGGTCCACGCACGTCCCGTTCATTCGAAAAGACGGGCACGCTCTCCGTGCGGAAGTCCATCTCGATCCAGCTGGTCTCCGAGGTCCCGATCAATGCAGTTCGCCGGACTCCGGCAATGCGTGGACCTGCGGGATCCATGCGCACCGGTCGGGGGCGGCTGCTGTAAACATAGAGTTGATTGTCAATCAGGGGTTGGGTGATCGCATGCTCCGCAAAGCGCCGGAGAATCAGGTTACCCGAGGAGGTCTGATAGTCGGGTCCCGGATCCATGATCACCCCATCCTCCAGCATCACTCCCCAATCGTGAAACAGCTCGTCGAGGTTGTGTTTGCGAAAGGGTTCCAGAAAAACCATCAGACTGCCGTTGGTCTTTTCAAGATACAGTCGCAACTTTTCAACGTCCACTGGGTCAAATTCTGCCTGCGGAGCGGCAATCACCAACACATCCACCCACTCGGGGATGCGATCATAACGACTCAGGTCAAGTGTCCCGATCTCGATACGGCGTTGCCTTGCATAGGTTGCCAGTTCCGACAGTCCCCGGGCGGGATCAACATCGCGGATCGCCATCTCTCCATGGCCGACCGTGAAAAAAACTCGTTTTTCGACCGGATCGCTCACATCCAGTAACGCGCCCGTGAGCATCTGCTCCCCTTGAAATAACAACTGTCCTGACCCACCGTCAGTCTGGTAGAGATCCCGGATCGGAAGCACCCTGCGGTGATCCCCCGATTCAATCAGAATCAGGTTACCTTCCTCAAATTCGAACCGCTGTTTGAGCTGTAGCAATCGCTCCCGGTCGCGGTAGAGGTCCACCACTTGCAAGGTCAAGAGATCTTTTCCAAGGCGCTTGGAGGTGTGCACGTAGGATTCAAGCAGTGCCGTCACGTCATCTTCCGCAATGGCTCCATTGGGCAATTGCAGTGCGTCGTCCATCAACAGATAGATCCCGATGGAGGCATCCATTTTTTCCAGGTGGGCAATGGATTCGGGAGACAGGGAATTGCTCAGTTTGGGCGTGATGTCCCAGCGCACACTGAACTTCAGCGCAAACAGATTGACTCCGATGATGAAGGTGATCAGCAGGAAGGAATGAATCAGGCGGTTGAGGAAGTCCAGTTTTCGGGACAACCGAAATTCGTCAAATTGATGATGTGCGGGCATGATGACGTCTCTCAGATTCTCCGCTCCACCACAAACGACGCAAGCGTCAGCAAGCCGATCATGGAACTGAAATAATACACAAATGGCCGAAGATCCAGCAGTCCCCGGGCAAACAACTCATAGTGTTCAAACGTCTGCATGTAGTCCACAAGTGACATCAGGTTCACCAGAGCGAGATTGGTGCTCCAGGGGATTTCCGCAAAGAGTCGGCCACTGATCATCACGATAAAGACACCCGTGAAAGTCAGCATTCCTGCTACCAGCTGACTGCGGGTCAGGCTGCTGCAAAGGATGCCAATCGATACAAAACAGGCCCCACTGAGCAGGATGAACAGCATGCATCCCATCGTCGAGGAACGATCCCATAGCGGGGAACCCATGCTTTCCGGCGAAAGCAGACGTTCCGCAATCCACGGAAAGGCCAGGGTAACACACCACAGCACCACATAGATGGAGTATGAAGCAATGAATTTGCTCAAGACCATCTGCATCGCCGTGATCGGAGTGGTCATCAGGGATTCCAGTGTGCCCAACCGACGCTCTTCGGCGATGCTGCGCATCGTCAGCAGTGGAATCACAAACAAATTGGGAATCCAGAACACCCGATAAAAGGAGACAATGGGAATTTCGTGTTTCACTGCCTCAGCATAATCCTTGAGAATGACCCAGAAGAACAGAATCATGGGGATCAGAAAAACCACTCCCGCAACGTAGGTGGATGACGATAACCACTGTTGCTTGATATCGTTTTTGACTAGGACCAGGGTTTTACTCACTTATGGGTGGGTGTTCGAAATGAAAGGAATCACAGTAACCCGCGCGCGGCGCGCATGTCACGGTGCCGACTATACGCGACCCATTAAACCACGATCAAATCTTTTCTTGTGCGCAGGCCGCCCCGCTGGTCGCACGGTCTTGCCATGAGTACAGCCCTCCACTTTCGCATCCTGGGTTCGAGCAGTGCAGGTAACTGCGGCCTGCTGACCACGCCTCATACCCGGATTCTCATCGATGCCGGATTTTCCGGCAGGAGAATCTGTGAAATGCTGTCCCAGCAGGGTCTCTCCATTATGGATATCGATGCAATCTTCCTTACCCATGAGCACTCGGACCACAGTCAGGGGTTTCGGGGCCTGTGCAAACAGTCCCACCTCACCTGGATCTGCAACCGTGATACGCACGGTGCGATCTCCCATCCCACCAAGGAGCGCGCACGCTGGTCGCATTTTGAAACCGGCAGTCGCTTCCTGTTCAAAGATCTCGAAGTCGAGGCCTTTTCGATTCCCCACGACGCATCAGATCCCGTCGGTTACCTGTTTTCCTGGGGAGGGCATGACTTGTTTTCACCCTACCGCTCCATTGCCTGGGTTCTGGACCTCGGCTACGTCACTACACTGGTCAGGGAAAAGATTCAGGGCGCGGATACCCTCGTCATCGAGGCAAACTACGACAACGAACTGCTGGAACTCGACTCCAAGCGCCCCTGGTCGGTCAAGCAACGCATTCAAAGCCGCCATGGACACCTGTCAAATCAGGCCGTGCTCGAGCTGCTCGCCTCCCTGCAGTCATCCCGGGTCAGAGAGGTGCACCTCGCCCACGTCAGTCGCGACTGCAATACCATTGAAGCGATCCGACGCACGCTCGCACCCCTTTTTGCCGATGCCTCACTCCCCTTCTCTCTTCAGGTATTCAACCCGAGCACGCATCAGAGTGAACCCCTGACAATGCCACATTCCCTTCTGTAGTCCGTGCGGAAATCGTGCACTGGGATGATCGGATATTTGACAGCACGGTTTCCACTCGCTAGGAGCAAATTCAGGGTGAGGGGGTTCGCCGGAAATCGATGCAGCTTTCCAAGGGTTGCGAACCGCGCCTGACAACGATTCCACACAACCGAATGCCACAAAACTACCAACACACAAAGATCGTCTTCACGCTCGGACCCGCAACCGACGATGAAGCAGTCCTCCAGAAGCTGATTTCCGAAGGAGTCAATGTCTGCCGATTCAACATGGCCCACGCCACCCATGAGGGAATCCGGGAGTCGATCAAGCGGATTCGCCGAGCCTCCCAGCACAGCGGGCGACAAATCGCCCTGCTCATGGATGTGAAGGGGCCGGAGATCCGCACTGGAGAACTCGAGTCACCGATTGATCTCAAGGAGGGAGATTCCCTCGATATTGTTCTCAACGCGGAACGCAGCTCAAAGAGCAAGATCCCACAGGTCAGTGTCAACTACCCACGGTTGATCACGGACCTGAAGGTCGGTGATGAGGTGATCGTTGACAGCGGACTGATTCGCCTGCAGGTCACGGAAAAGGAGTCCACCCACATCCGCTGCAAGGTTCTCATCCCCGGTGTGCTGGGCAATCGCCGCCACATCAATCTTCCGGGAGTGCATGTGGACCTGCCCAGTCTCACGCACAAGGACAAACGCGACATCCTCTTCGGCATCGAACAGGGTTTTGACTTCTTTGCACTTTCCTTTGTGAGGGAAGCTGAGGATATTGAGCTGCTGCGACGCTTTCTCACCGACAACGGCTCCCGCGCGCGCATCATCGCCAAAATTGAGGACCAAAGCGCGATCCGGAACCTCGAGGCCATTGTCAAGGCCAGTGATGGACTCATGGTCGCCCGCGGTGATCTCGGGGTGGAGTGTCCGTTTGAGGAATTACCAGTCATTCAGAAACGCGCGATCAAGCTCTGCATCGCAAATTTCAAACCGGCTATCGTGGCCACGCACATGCTGGAATCCATGATTTCCGCACCGATCCCCACACGCGCAGAGGTCACCGATGTCTCGAATGCTGTGCTCGAGCGGGCGGACTGCGTGATGCTCTCAGGAGAAACCACCGTCGGAAAGTATCCGGTCGAATGCATTCGGGTGCTCAACCGCATCGTGCGGCGCGCTGAACAGGAAATCCGTAGCAAGCCTGCCGACTCTGTCGTGCTGGACACTCCAGCGGAAAAGATGCTGCGTTCCGCAGCAAGTCTCGCCCAGGAAATCGAAAACAGTGGTCTCGTGGTCTTCACGCGTGGTATGCGCTACCCGCTGTTGCTCTCGGCCCTGCGCTCAAGCAAAATTCCAATCTATGCGTTCACCGATGACGAGGCACTCTACCGGCAAATGCAGTTGGTCTGGGGCATCAATCCCTTCTTTACAACGTACACCCAGGACCGGGAGGAGAGCATCCAGAATGCGCTGCATTCTCTCAAAACCAAGGGTTGGGTGAAATCAGGTGACCGCGTGGTCGTGATCACCAATGTGCTTGCCAGAACCAAAGTGGTGGAGAGCATTCAACTCCGTCGTCTCGAATAACCATGAATTTTTCCCCAGATCTTCCGACTTTCCTGCAGCTGAGCAAGCAGTGCAACCTCATCCCCGTGCACTGTGATTTCTACGGTGATACCGAAACTCCGGTCACCTGCTACGCCAAGTTGCGAGGCAATGGACCTTCCTTCATGCTGGAGTCTGTGGTCGGTGGAGAATCCATCGGCCGCTATACCTTTCTGGGTACCCAGCCCCGCATGGAAATCCGCACCTATCCGGATCACACGGAAGTGCGTCATGATGGCGGTATGACGGAATCCCACGCCCACACGGGAGATCCGCTCGCCTATCTGGAACACTATCTGGCCGGGATTCGAACCCCGTCACACCCCGCAGACGCCCCGCTGTTCACTGGTGGTGCCGTAGGCTATGTGGGCTACGAATACATTCACTTTGTGGAACCCACGGTGCCCATGCCCGAGCATCGTGAGATCGATACGCCACTGGCCTACTTTCTGATCACCGATACGGTCGTCTGCTTTGACCACGCTCGCCAGAAGCTGAGCATTTATTCCAATGCTCTGATTGACGGGGATGCCGAGGCCGCCTACCAGCGAGCCTGTGATGCGATCATGCGCGTGCACGAGCGTTTGAGCGCACCGCTGGAAAGTCCGCTCACTCCGATTCAGGCCATCTCTGGTGAAACGCTCGAACCCCAGAGCAATTTCACTCCGGAGCGCTATCGCGATGCGGTGGGCAGGATCAAGCAATACATCACTGAAGGGGATGCCTTCCAAACCGTGCTGTCCCAACGCTTCGAAGCCGAATACCCGCTCACTGCGCTCGATCTCTACCGCTCCCTTCGCAATGTCAACCCGTCACCCTACATGACGCTGCTCGAGTGTGAGGACTTTGGCATCGTCAGCGCCTCTCCCGAGGTGCATGTGAAGGTGCAGGATGGCAAGGTGGAGATTCGTCCCATCGCTGGCACCCGACCGCGCGGTGCCACCGTGAAGGAGGATTTGGCGCTCGAATCCGAGCTGCTCGCCGATACCAAGGAGAAGGCCGAACACCTCATGCTCGTGGATCTCGCGCGCAATGATATCGGCAGGGTCTGCAAAGTCGGCAGCATTGAGATTCCCCACTTCATGATCATTGAGCGCTACTCACATGTCATGCACATTGTTTCTCAGGTAGTGGGTGAACTCGACAGTGGCAAAAATGCCTTTGACCTGCTCCGGGCCACCTTTCCCGCCGGAACCATCAGCGGCGCACCCAAGGTACGCGCCATGCAGATTATCTCCGAACTGGAGCAGACTCAGCGCGGTGTGTACTCCGGCGCGCTCGGCTATTTTTCCTTTGACGGCACCCACGACTCGGCCATTGCGATTCGCACTGCCCTCCTCAAAGACAGTAAGGTCTATTTCCAGGCAGGGGCAGGCATTGTTGCGGATTCTGATCCACAGAAGGAATACGAGGAAACGGTCAACAAAGCAATGGGAATGCTCAGAGCGGTGCAACAATCCCTTGCCCTCGTTCGTTAAAACCCAACACCCACCACGTTAGGGCTTGCCCCTGGCTAGAAAACCATCTAGGTCAATAGTCGGAGTCATTGCCCGTCTTTATCATTCCTTCCGAAAACCAAATCGCAGCTGGGCAACTCATTATGTCAAGGAAACAGGAATCCTCACCCACTTTCGGTGATCCCACCAACGGCTCCTCCAAGTTGAAGGGTTCTGCATTTTCCAAAGTATCCGACCAGGAGGCCAACAAGCTTTCCAAGCGCATCCGCGTCAATCGCTCCGTCACTTCCGATGATGAAGCTGCAGATCTGCGGGACATTCCCTACTCCGAAAAGAGTTCGATCAAGCTCTACCTACAGGAAATCGGAAAGACACCACTGCTCACGCACAAGCAGGAAATTGAACTCGCCGAGCGCATTCGCAAGGGCGACAAGGAGGCACGCGACCAAATGATCGCCGCCAACCTGCGTCTGGTCGTAAAAATCGCCTACGACTACAATAACTTTGGCCTTCCGCTGCTCGACCTCATCAGCGAGGGCAACATCGGGCTGATCAAGGCAGTCGAGCGCTTTGACCCCGCCAAGGGTGGCAAGCTCAGTACGTATGCAGCCTGGTGGATCAAGCAGTCGATCAAACGCGCCCTGGCCAACCAGGGAAAGACGATCCGTCTACCAGTGCACCTTGTCGACAAGATCGCAAACATGCGAAAGATCACGATGCGCCTCTCCGAAGAATTGGGCCGCGACCCCAGCGACGACGAGATCGCCATGGAGATGGGCATTCCAGTCAACAAGGTCGCTCACCTCAAAAGCGTGAGCGTGCGCCCGGCCTCGCTCGATGCCCCCATCGGAGATGGAGACGATACCGAGTTTGGTGACATTGTCGGTGACGAAAACGCGATCAATCCCTTTGACAACCTGCGCAGCAAGTCCCTGCTCAACGACATGGCCAACATGCTGGATTCGCTCGAACCGCGCGAGGCCGAAATCATTCGCCTGCGCTACGGTCTCGACGGCGACAAACCCCGCACCCTTGAGGAGGTGGGCCAGGAGTTTAACATCACTCGTGAGCGGGTACGCCAACTGCAAAACATGGCTATCAGCCGCATGCGCAAGATCATGACGTCCAATGAGAGACAGCGCAGTGCCGAAGAGGTCAAACAGGAAGAACTTGAGCGCAAGCGCA
Source organism: Puniceicoccaceae bacterium (assembly GCA_040224245.1). Taxonomy (NCBI): domain Bacteria; kingdom Pseudomonadati; phylum Verrucomicrobiota; class Opitutia; order Puniceicoccales; family Puniceicoccaceae; species Puniceicoccaceae bacterium. The sequence continues at coordinate 90,027 of JBEGIR010000073.1, forward strand.
TGGAGGTGATCAAGGAGTTCTACGAAGCCAAACAGGGAGCATCGGACCAACCGATTTCCGGCTCGGACTGATCCACCACCCCACAACCGCAAATTTTTTATCACAGCTCAGGTTTCCCAACCTGGGCTGTTTTTGTTTTTGCCCACTGCGTCCAGCATTTGGTTGCGGAACCCGAGTCAAATCACTAAACCGACACACAGACGATATGAATCCAACGATCGCACAACAACTGCGGGAAGACCCCGCCCTGCAACAGTGCATGCAGCAAATGCTCAATGCCCTTGCCGCTCATCAGGAGCGCATCACGGGCATCCGACAGGCAGATCCCGAGCGCAGGCAGAGCTACGCACAGGCGTTGCAGCGCTTCCAGGATCAGCGCGGGGGCGCTCTGATTTATCCCTACATCGGTTCCGGTATCGGCAAGGGGGCACTGGTGGAACTCGAGGATGGCAGTGTGAAATACGACTTCATCTGCGGTATTGGGGTATACCAGTTTGGGCACAACCACCCCGACTTGGTCAGGGCCGCACTTTATGGAGCACTTCAGGACACGCTGATCCAGGGCAATGTGCAGCAAAACGTCAACTCACTTGAACTCACGGATCTCATGCTCGCCATGGCCAATCAGGATCAGCCCGTGTTCGACCACTGCTTCCTGAGCAGCTCCGGTGTGATGGCAGGGGAAAATGCGCTTAAGATCACCTTTCAAAAGAAATTTCCCGCCAATCGCATCTTCGCGTTCAAGCGCTGCTTCGCGGGCCGCACGCTCGCCTTTTCTCAGATCAACGACAAGGCTGTTGGTCGCGCCGGGCTGCCGGATGCGTTTCCGGTCGATCACCTGCCATACTACGATCCCGCCGATCCCGAGGGCAGCACCACCGCCACGCTCAAGGCCATGCAGACCCTCATTGAGGCCTATCCGGGCAAGCACGCAGCGCTCATGATCGAACTCGTGCAGGGTGAGGGCGGATTCTATCCCGGTGACCGTGAATTCTTTCGCAGGGTGATGGAGCTGTGCCGGCAGCACGGCATCGCCGTGCTCGTCGATGAGATCCAGACTTTTGCGCGCCTGTCCCGTCCGTTTGCATTCCAGTACTACGGCTTGCACGATCTGGTCGATGTGGTCTGGATCGGCAAGGCCTCCCAGGTGTGCGCCACCCTCTTCAAGAAGGAGTTCGCCCCCAAGCCCGGACTGCTCGGGCAAACCTACACCGCCGCCGCTTCCTGTATCGAGGGGTCCATCCAGATTCTCAAATCGCTGCGCGATGGGGGCTACTTTGGAGATGAGGGCAAGATTGAGCGGCTGTCGAACTACATTCAGAAACGTCTGGCCGACTTTGCTGCGGAAACGGGTCTGATCGAAGGTCCCTTTGGCATCGGCTCCATGATCTGTTTTACACCTCTCGGTGGAGACCAGGCCAAGGTGAACGCCTTCACGCAAACCCTGTTTGAGCGTGGCGTCATCAGTCTGACCGCAGGCAGCCACCCGACCAAGTGCCGCTTCCTGCTGCCCTATCCGGTCATCGATACCGCCGAGATCGACGCGGTCTTGGAGATCGTGTTCGCGACCCTGCAAGAGCTACAGCGAGAGACTTGAACGATACAAGATCCTTCATCACGTAGCTCCTCGTAGGGCTGGTGCGTGTCGCCAGCCGCGACGACGACGGTTCCCCCACACGAAGCCCCTTCCCTTCGATTATTCCAGCACCTCGAAAAAATCGACACCCGTCGGGTTGATGCTCAGCTCCACATCCCCCAATACGATTACCGGTAGCTTCATGTCTGAAACTGAGTCCAGCAGGGCCTCGAGTCGTTGGGTGCGAAATCCGTTCTCATCAAAGAACTGATCCGCAAACATGAAGTAAAACCAGCGTGTGGGTTCGGTTTCCAGTGCTGCCATTTTGGAGAGGTGAAAGGTGTGGAATTCCGTCGAGTTCCGCGATTCCATGAGTCCGAATCCCTCACTGTAAAGCCGAGTGATGTTGAGCCGAAAACACGGGAAAGGTTGTCCCTCGATCTCATACCCTTTTTGGATCGGGGATCTGCTCGCTGATTCATCCCCAGCGACAAATGCGTCGTGAAGTTCGGTTAGGTACTGATCATACTGCGCACGACTCACATTCGCGATGATCGCCAGATCATACGACTGCAAACGCTGTTCCACCTCGGAGAGCGACTCATCCGGCGCCAGCACGTAGGGTTCTTTTTTGATGCGAAGTTCCTGTCCGCCAGCAAGGGTAGCGGCAGATAGAATTGCGAGGAGGAGGGCAAATGTGAATCTCATGGGTTCTGATGATCGTCGGATTCGGGAGCATTCTCTTCGGGAAGATCAAAAAAATCCTGTCGTAGTCTCTTTTCTTCCTTTTCACCCGAGATAGGAAGTTGACCAACAGGATAATAACTCAACCATACCCCCCATTCCAACTGCCTCGACATCGTCTGACCGCTGTGAGCAATCGAAGAAGATGAAGCAAGGCTTTGCGTACGCGTTGTATCCGGTGGAACGATCTCGGATATCGTTTGCACAACAGTTCCTTTAAATCTTATGGTCGTCTCCAGTCGATAGGGCTGGTTGGATGTATTGGCAAACCGAACTTGGACCGAAACAGTCCCTGTCGCTGACCCACCCCAAGGAATTTCACCCGAAGATTGGGATCCGGATACCTCAAACTGCTCCGGTTTTGGCTGACTTTGTGCACTACCGTAGAACGCCAGAAGTAGCCATACAGGAAGAAGGAGGAAAGGATTGAGAGGTGTTCCGTTCATTGCTGTTTTGGTGAAGTCAAGATGAGAACACCCTGTCACTATCACGATAGTAATCAGAGGTGCTATCCATCATCAAGACGAGGAGATACCACAAATTCGGTAACCAAACCCCTCAACACTTCGGCTCCGAAACGTTGAGGGGTTGAAAGGACAAAGAGATCCAGACGTCGAACGCCAGCTACTTCACTTCGCTGACCGTATGGTCCTGGCGGAAAGTGAGGCAGTCGCCGGACTCGGCAAGCTCGACCATGATGGGTTCGCCAGCCTTGATGTCACCGGAGAGGATGGACTCTGCCAGGGCGTCTTCGACGTAGCGTTCCACGGCACGTCGCAGGGGACGTGCGCCATACTTCTCATCCCAACCCTTGTCCACGAGGAACTCGCGTGCAGCTTCGGTGATGTCGAGCTTGATGTCGCGCTGGTGCAGTCGATCCGAGACCACCTTGAGTTCGAGCGATACGATCTTGCTGATGCTCTCGCGCTCCAGCGAACGAAAGATCACGATGTCACTCAGACGATTCAGGAATTCCGGCTTAAACACTTTTTTCGTCTCGTCGAGGATCTTGTCTTTCACCTTCTCATAGCTGAAATCGAGATCATCTGCCGGGGCAAACCCCATGAAGCTGTTCTTCTGGATCAGGTGCGCCCCCACATTCGAGGTCATGATCAGGATGGTATTGCGGAAGTCCACACGACGGCCGAGGCTGTCGGTGAGGCGTCCGTCTTCGAGCACCTGCAACAACAACTGCACCACGTCGGGGTGGGCCTTTTCGATCTCGTCAAGCAGCACCACCGAGTAGGCCTTGCGGCGCACGGCTTCGGTCAGCTGACCGCCTTCCTCGTGTCCCACATAACCCGGAGGTGAACCGATCAGGCGACTGACCGAAAACTTCTCCATGTACTCCGACATGTCGATCTGGATGATCGAGTCGCGATCTCCAAACATGTATTCGGCCAAAATCTTCGCCAGATGCGTCTTGCCCACACCCGTGGGTCCCAGGAACAGGAAGGAACCAATCGGGCGGCGTGGATCCTTGAGGTCGGCACGCGAACGGCGCAGTGCCTTCGCAATCACTTGCGTTGCGGCATCCTGACCAATGATGCTCTTTTGCAGCTCAGACTCGAGTTGCAGCAGCTTTTCGCTCTCCTTCTGCCCCATACGCTTGAGCGGAATGCCCGTCCAGTCGGAAACCACGTGCAGGATGTCGTCTTCATCCACCACAATGCGTGTCTCTTCGCGGGATTTCTTCCACTCCTCGAGCTTCTGCTCGCGCTGCTGCACAAGTTTTTTCTCCTCGTCGCGGTGCTTTGCAGCCTCCTCAAACTTCTGGTGACTGATCGCCTCTTCCTTGAGCGCACAGACCTTTTCAATCTCAGCGGCCATGGCCTCCAACTCCGGTGGGCGTTTCAGTGACTCAATGCGGGAGCGTGCTCCGCTCTCGTCAAGAACGTCAATCGCCTTGTCCGGCAGGTGGCGCCCGGTGATGTAGCGATCTGACAGCTTTGCGGCAAGATAGAGCGCAGTATCGGTGAATTCCACCTTGTGGTGGTCTTCATACTTGCGCCGGATGCCTTTGAGAATTTCAAGAGTATCGGCAACATTGGGGGCTTCCACCTTCACCGGTTGGAAACGGCGGTCGAGTGCGCTGTCCTTTTCAATGTGTTTGCGGTATTCGGCAAGTGTCGTCGCACCGATGGTCTGCAATTCTCCACGACTGAGCGCGGGTTTGAAGATGTTGGAAGCATCCATGGCACCTTCTGCCGCACCTGCACCCACAATGGTGTGCAGCTCATCAATGAAGAGGATGACATTTTTGGAGCGACGGATCTCATCCATCACGGCCTTGATGCGCTCTTCAAATTGCCCGCGGTACTTCGTGCCCGCCACCATCAAGGCGAGGTCGAGTGTGATCACGCGCTTGTCGATCAGAATTTCTGGAACCACGCCATTCGCAATTTCCTGGGCGAGTCCTTCAACGATTGCGGTTTTGCCCACACCCGCCTCTCCGATCAGGATCGGGTTATTCTTTGTGCGACGGCAAAGGATCTGTATCACACGCCGAATCTCCTGCTGGCGCCCTACGACGGGATCCAGCTCATTGCGGCGTGCCATTTCGGTGAGGTCGCGACCAAAGGCCTTCAGAGCAGGTGTCTTGACTTCCTTTTTGTCCTCAGCAGGACCTCCGACAGGAGCGGACTCACCTCCCTGCGCTTCGGATTCGCCCGAAAAATTGGGATCGAGTTCGGAAAGCACTTCATTCCGGCAACGCTCAATGTCAACATCGAGGGACTTGAGCACTCGCGCGGCAACGCCTTCTCCCTCCCGCAACAGACCGAGCAGAATGTGTTCGGTACCCACATAACTGTGAGAGAGTGCTTTGGCCTCCTTGCCCGCCAGCGCAAGCACCTTCTTCACACGTGGGGTGTAGGGGATGTTGCCCGTCGGCTTGGTATCGGGACCTTTGGGGACCTGGGTTTCGACTGCGTCGCGCACGGATTCAAGTCCGAGGCCCATGCGTTGCAGGACATTCACCGCAACACCTTGTCCGAGGTTGATCAATCCCAGGAGCAAGTGCTCCGTTCCCACGTAGTTGTGGTGAAAACGATCTGCCTCCTTGCGCGCGAGCGCCAGCACCTGCTGCGCCCGGGGCGTGAAATTGTTCATTGGCTCCATAATTTAAAGTCTTATGTCGGTTCTTCGATTATTCAAGGTTGTCGGGCTTAACTCGATCCGACGACTGGGAAGATTCGCCATCCTTCGGATTCCAACCCTTGGAAAAATCAATGTTGGCAGGATCTGGCTCTGGCAGGGACTGCAGCACTGCACGCAGTTTTTCCGCGCGCATCACATCCCGCTGATCCGAGTCCAGCCGGTCACCACAGCAAAACTGAAGGTGGGCGGGCTGCACGTCCATGAACATCTGATCGATCTGCGGGCGAGAAACCTCTGGCAGCATGCCGATGTCGCTGGCAAAGCGCAGCATGGAAAGCAGGTTCATCGCCTCACCCGAGCTGAGCAGGTTGCAGTATTTCAGGATGCCATAGGCCCGGAAGATGCGGTCGATCACGAGGTTGCCCTCCTGTTCAAACAGACGGATGCGCGCCTTGTGCTCCTGCTCGACCATCGTGGTGATCACGTTGTTGAGTCGGTGAATGATTTCCAACTCCGACTCACCCAGGGTCTGTTGATTCGAAATCTGAAAAATACTTCCCGATGGGTCGGATGATTCTCCAAAACTGCCACGTGCTACGATTCCGAGTTGGTTCACCGCCCGGATCACCCGCTCCATCTGCTTGGTCATGACCAGCGCGGGCAGGTGCATCATCGCTGAGGCCCGCATCCCCGTTCCCAGGTTCGTCGGACAGGCAGTGAGATATCCAAAATGATCGCGAAAGGCATAGTCCATCCTCTTCTCCAGTTCATTGTCGATCGCGTCACTGAGTGTCCACAGCGCATCAAAGCCCTGCTTGGGTGACATCACCTGAATGCGCAGATGGTCTTCCTCATTGATCATGATGGCAGCGTCCTGATTGTCATTAATCGTGACGCCCGATCCGGTCATTCCCTCGCACAGCTCGCGGCTGATCAGGTGGCGCTCCACCAGAAACTGGCGCTCGGTTTCGTCGAGTGAACCAATGCTGAAGTGCACCGAAGGATTGAATTGCGGCGCGTCTGCAATGGCATCCCGACAGATCTCGTACACCTGCTTGCGCTGCCTTGCATCTGACCAACCCGGGAATGCAAAGCCTTCCAGGTTGCGCGCCAAGCGAATGCGCGACATCAGCAAGATGGGCCGATGCGGAATCTTGCGGCTCGCAATGACCGCCGGATCCTGGTTGAATAGTTGTTGGATGGTCATTCCTGCGTCAATACGGTCAGCTGCGCTTCCAGCTCGATGATCTGATCCCGCAGTATGGCGGCTTGTTCAAAATCTTCCTCAGCCACCGCAGTGTTGAGGCGCTGTTTCAAGAGTTCGACCTGCTGACTGAGATCGATGCGTTTGAGCGCAATCTTCGGTCGTTTTCCTCGATGTGTGGTGCCGTAGTGCATGTCTTTCACCATGGACAATACCGCCGGGGCAAAATGCGTGTAGCAGTCCGGGCATCCGAACCGGCCACGTTTTTCAAACTCCACCTGAGTCATGCCGCAGGTGGAACAGACATAATCGCCCTGTTGCTGGGGTTGGCCCGATTCCATGCCCGCCGGATTAAAAATATCGGTCAGGGAAAAGTTCCCGGGATCGATGACCTCCTTCTTCAATGGACAGTCTTCGCACATGTCGAGCTTGTACACCTTACCGTTGATGATCTGGGTAAAGTGGATCGTCGTCTTTTTGGTGCAATCTGAACATTGTTCGGGTCTGGCCATAATCAATAATACACAACGATTGTGTGATTTTGCAAATTGCAGGAATCCTGCCAATCTGCGGAAACTATAACTGCGTTCCGTCTTCGGTGACGTGTTTGCGGAAAACCTCAAGAATGCGTCCGGTGATTGGACCCGGGGTTCCATCACCAATCTTGCGACCGTCCACCTCAACCACAGGGATCACTTCCGCCGCAGTTCCCGTCAGGAACAGTTCGTCGGCGATCCAGACATCGTAGCGTGTGAGATTTTGTTCCACCACCTCGATGCCCAACTCCTGCGCGATATCCATGGCTGCCGCCCGTGTGATGCCCTTGAGCGCACCAGCCGAGGGCGGTGGAGTGAACAGTTTTCCCTTGTGGATCACAAACACATTGTCCCCGGTACACTCCGCAACGTAGCCCGCATCATCGAGCATGATGGCTTCTTCATACCCAGAGTGCTGGGCCTCAATTTTTGCGAGAATGTTGTTCACGTAGTTCAGGGACTTGACCATCGGCGGTAACATGGCCGGACTCGAACGGCGCGTGGGAACGGTGATGATCTTCAGTCCCTGCTGATAATATACCTCCGGATACAGCTGAATCTTGTCCGCAATGATGATCAGGGACGGACTCGAACAACTCTTGGGAGACAAGCCCAGCGAACCGACGCCGCGCGTGATCAGCAGCCGGATGTAGCCGTCCCGAATCCCGTTACGTCGACAGGTCTCGCACACGGCGTCGCTGATCTGTTCGCGGGTCCATGGCAGGTTCAGTAGCAGTGCCTTTGCGCTGTATTCCAAACGCTCCAGATGGGCGTCGAGTCGAAACACACAGCCCGAGTACACTCGAATCCCTTCAAAAACCCCGTCCCCATATAGGAGTCCGTGATCAAAAACGGAGATTTTCGCTTCGGATTTGGGAACAAATTTCCCATCAAGATAGATTTGAAGTTCTGCAGTCATTTCGGTGCTAAACGGTTGAAGGGAAACGTTCCCATCCAAAAGTTGCGATGCGCCTTCCCCACTGTCAAGATCGGATGTTTTAGGGGTATCCACCCCAGTAGCCATGTTCGGGAGATCATGGACCTCATGGAGGCTCACCATGCCTTGCCACTCCAATGCTTCCGAATTCTCACGAATCCGGCTACATGCCATTCCAACGCATCGCGACTGCGAGCGAAGAGCCTCAGATGCAGGGTGGAGAACTCCACACCCCCGTAGCCATGTTCGGCAGAACATGGATCTCGTGGAGGCTCAACATGCCTTGCCACTCCAACGCCTCCGAATTCTCACGAATCCGGCTACATGCCACTCCGACGCAACTGGACTGCAAGCGAAGAGCCTCAGATGCAAGGTGGAGAACTTCACACCCCCCGTAGCCATGTTCGGGAGATCATGGATCTCGTGGAGGCTCAACATGCCTTACCACTCCAATGCTTCCGAATTCTCACGAATCCGGCTACATGCCATTCCGACGCAACTGGACTGCGAGCGAAGAGAATTTTTTCCAAAACTCTCGAACTGTAACTCCCAGACGTCATTCCATTTCTGCGACAGGATGACGCAGGCATCAGCCAACGGTCCCAATATGGCACAGGTTCTGGCTCAATCTCTGCAAACTCCCGAACCTAAAAAAAAGGAACTGCGGTCGTGCAGTTCCTTTTTTCTGAAATCTCAGCGGATTCTCCATTCACCCCACACAGGAATACTGTGTCGGGTGGATTTTAAATCGATGCCCTGAATCAAGATCTGTGAAGATGTGATAATGGTCACTTCGTGTATCGAATTCAGCCACCTCTAGGATCACGCCCTTGTTGTAATGATAACTCTCGGAACTCAGGCTGTGATTTTCATGCTGGATGGCTTCTCCGATCTCGCCGACGACATCCTCCTCGATTTTGATCTTGTAGGTCATGATAGCTACCTTCCTTTCAGGTTGTGTTGGTTTTTGGTGTAACATGCGCCCGGCTTGTGAGCGCACTAAGAAGTGTATAGCGCAGTCATTGGGGGGTCAATCGGGAAATGCAGTCACGCGAGCGATTTCCCGAACCCAATCAACCTTCCCCAAATAACTGATGATGAACTACTTTTGCACTTCAATCTCCACCAGCGTTGCCCCCCATCCTGCCGCGCTGCGCGAATCCAATCCGTAGCGCACGACCCAGGGGCATTGCTTGAGCCAGGCATGCACCCGATCACGCTGTACCCCAATGCCTTTCCCGTGAATGATGCGCACTTCGCGCAGGCCTTTTTCGCGACAGGCTTCGAGGTAGGATTCCACCACGTCGATCATCTCCCTGGGCTGAAAAGGATGCAGATCGAGGATCCCGTTGATCTCAAGTTCCACGGGTTCATCTGAAAAAAACTCATCTGCCTCCGTCATGCCTCATCCCGGGTTGGCTGGCTCTCGGATTCCTCTTCTTCTTCTCCATCATCACTGTCCGCATCGTCCAGCTCAGGCAGTTCCACCATCTGCAGGGGTGTTTCGATGCGCTCCAGTGTCGGAATCGGTTTTTCCGTCCCCGCATTGAGTTTCTTGAATTTGCGAATGCGCGGCAGCAGGCGACGGTCGGTCGAGGCCAGCGTCTTGTTGAAGGCGTCGACGGTCTGGTTGAGGTGGCGACGCACTGCAACCAGATGCTCCAGCATCTTGACCACGCTCTCGTAGAGATCCCTTCCAATCTTGCTGATCTCTCCCGCCTTCTCCGCGATTTCCTGGTTTTTCCAACCATAGGCAATGGCCTTGAGCAGCGCGATCAGCGTCGTTGGCGTGGCGATGAGCACCTTGTGGTCGACACCGTATTCGATCAACGCCGGATCCTGCTCCAGCGCCGCCGAGTAGAAAACTTCGCCCGGCAGGAACAAGACCACAAACTCGGGACTCTCCTCCAAATGATCATGATAGGCTTTCTGGCCCAATCGCTTGAGGTGCTCGCGCAGCTGCTTGGCATGCAACTTCAATTTCAACTCACGCGTCGGTGCATCGGTGGTTTCGCAAGCCTCAAGGTAGGCGTTCAAAGGAGCTTTCGAATCGATCACCACCTGACGCCGGTTGGGCAGATTGATCACAACATCCGGGCGCAAGTTCACATCCTCATCCCCGATTTTCTTCTGTTCGACAAAGTCACAGTATCGCACCATGCCCGAGATTTCGATCGTGCGCCGCAGCTGCATCTCCCCCCACTGTCCCCGGATATTCGGTGCACGCAGGGCAGAGACGAGGTTGCTGGTTTCCACCCGCATCTGTTCATTGGCTTTGGTGAGGTTCATCACCAACTCCGAAACGGTGGAGATTTGCGCCACACGCCCCTTTTCCATTTCCTGAATTCGGGAATCAAACTGCTTCAGCCCATCCTGAATCGGACGCACCATCTCCGAAATCGCCTTTTCCTTGAGTTCCAGATCCCCCTTCGCTGCAACCTTCAGCTTTTCAAAGGTCGCATTGGCGAGTTCCAAAAATGCAGAATTATTGGACTGTAGGGCCTGGGAAGACAGACTCTGGAAAGTGTGCTTGAGCTTCTCTTCGGCCTTTTCCAGCAACTCAATTCGCTCCTGAAACGCCTCGCGTTCCTTGGCAAGCACCGTGTTGCGCTCGACCATCTCCTTTTCCAGCACATGCCGACCTGCCTCCGATTCCTGCAGCTGCTGGCGAAGCTGTTGGAGATCCGTCTCCATTTTTTCACACTGTAGCTCACGATCCTGCGCCCGCTGTCGTTCCAGTGCCAACTGATTCTCAAGTTCGGAGCATTGCTGGCGGGCACGCATCCAGGTGCGTGCCAATGCAATCAGAACGCCAAGCAGCCCCACCAACGCTATGCTCAGCGCAGTGGCAATGCCCAGCAAAAGATTCGTGTCCGTCAAATCAGCTCCCTTTCTTTGAATGGTTTTGGCTTTCCTTCATCTGATAGAATATGACACTAGCTACCGGGATCGCACATGCGACTCAATTCGAAATCGACCACCCATGACACTGCGCTACACGATTCCAGACTCTGCCATGAGCCTTTCCTACGCCTTCACCTGTTGCATGCGCAGCATACTGGGGTTCGCCTGCCTGGTGTTGCTCAACCCCCTGTTCGCCAAGTCGGATCAGGTTCCCGCCGAATACCGCGAGCTGCATGCCATCGTCGAAATGGAACAGACCCTCATGAAACGCATGCAGGCCGATCTGCCGGGAAACAAGCTCGATAAGGAGATTCAGCTCAGGCTGAACGAAATCGATGAGGCATACCGTTCCTACCTCGACACCTATCCCCGCAGCACATTTGGCCAAATCCTCTACGGAAAATTCCTACGCAAGGCCGACCGCTCTGAAGCCGCCTATGCCATTTTTCTCGACGTGCAGGAGGACAATCCGGATATCGCCGTCGTCAACCAACATCTCGCTCTCTTCGCGAGCGAGATCGGCGACTTCAAGGATGCTTTCCGCTACTTTGAACGCGCCATCGAACTCGAACCCAACGAGGCGCTCTACCACTACCAGTTTGGTGAATTTCTGCACAGTTTCCGACAGGCCCTGATGGTGGAGCAGGTGCTTCCGCTCTCCGAACTCGAAAACCGCATGGCCCAGAGCTTTCGTCGTGCACACGAACTCGCACCTGAAAACCGCGACTTTCACGCCCGCTGGGCAGAGTCGTTTTTTGATGTGTTCAATCCTGACTGGGAAAGCGTGCTCCCCATTTGGGATGAACTGCTCCGCACCTCCAACAATCAGTTCGAGCGCGACGTGCTGCGGCTGCAAAAAGCACGTGTCCTGCTCAAGCTGCAGCGCTACTTCGAAGCCTCGCAGCTCATCGAACCCATCGCCGACCCCGCCCTCCAGGACTCCAAGCGCGAATTGCTCGATACCATTCCCTGAACTCCACGCCTACGGCATCGGAGCCTCTTGCTCCGTCGCCGGATTCACTTCATTCCGCAGTCGGATTCTCTCACCTCCGCAGCCGGACTCTCTCACCTCCGTAGCCAGATTCTCTCACCTCCGTAGCCGGATTCTCAACTCCGTAGCCGGATTCTCTCAACTCCGTAGCCGGATTCTCTCACCTCCGTAGCCGGATTCGGGAGAATTCGGAAGCGTCAGCGTGGAAGGCGTTTTCGAACACCCACGCTGTCCATGTTCTCCCGAACATGGCTACAAGGCGAAATGGCATTGACGGTTTGATTTCCAATCAGCCGCGCTGCACTCGTGTTGCACTTGCCTGCGCCGTAGGCAACACCACCAGATCCGCAATCACCACGTGCTCCGGTTGCTCGATCACCCATTGCACCGTTCGCGCGATGTCATCTGCGGTCAGGGGCTGCAGTCCACGGTAGACTGCATCCGCCCGATCACCGTCACCTTTGAAGCGAACCAGGGAAAATTCGGTTTCCACCATGCCCGGGTGGATGGCTCCCACTCGGATGCCAAAGGCGTGCAGATCCATGCGCATGCCCTGGGTGATCGCATCCACCGCAGCCTTGGAACCACAATAGACTGCTCCATTGGGATAACTCTCCTTGGCCGCAATCGAACCGATGTTGAGAATCTGTCCCGATTTCCGCTCCACCATTCCCGGACTCACCAGGCGCGTGATCGCAAGCAAGGCCTTCACGTTGATGTCCAACATGGCATCCCAATCCTGAAGCGATCCTTCGTGAATCGGCTCAAGTCCATGCGCATTGCCAGCATTGTTGATCAGCACATCCACCGCCGCAAATTCATCCGGCAACGTCTCCAGTGCGGTCACCATCGCTTCACGGTCGCGCATGTCAAACCCACAGGTCACCACTGGGCATTTTGATGCCAACTCCGTCTCGAGCGCGCGCAGTCGATCCGACCGGCGCCCGCAAAGGATCAACCGATAACGGCCCGCATCCGCCAGACGAAGCGAGGTAGCATGCCCGATGCCAGAGGTGGCACCGGTGATCAGCACGGTCTTCATTGCGTTGGGAACCAAGGTTCGCCTCACTCAGCGCGAAGCACCAATATCCGCTCCTGAACGATCACTGGTATCATTCCAGAGGTTGCCTGGGATCCCCGCACCCTTGGCAGGGCTGCGCACAGACAAAATGTAGTCCTCTCCGACAAAAAGCGGATCCTCTTCACGGTTGTTCGACGCGACATAATTGCTGTCCACGGCACTCGCTTTGTTTTCCCAGAACAGGTTGCGGATGATCACACTGTTATAGAGCAGATTCTGAATTCCCGCCACCGGACTGTGGGCAACGATGTTGTTGATCATGCGATAATTCCCGCCCCGCAATACACCAACCGGATTGCCCACGATGGTGTTGTTTACCAGGTAGACCGAACTTCGGGTGCGCGGACCTGTCGGGATCAGGTTCTTGGGGTCGGGTTGTTTGAGATCCACTTCCACTCCCGCAACCGTGTTTTCAATGATAAAATTGTTTTCAATGCGGAACTCGCGCTGGGTCATGATGGGTTCATCCTTGAAATAGAGTCCCGATCCTCCATTTGAACGAAGCGTATTGCGGCGAATGACGGTGCGATAGAGCACACCGTCATAAGGAGTGATGTGGACGGCAATGCCATGTCCACCGTTTTCAGAGACATTGCACCGCTCCAGCAGGGTAGCGGTTGCTTCAACATAGCGCACTCCATCCTCTGAGTTGCCCGTGATCTCACAGTCCGCGATCGTCGCCATGCCTCCTGTGAACTGCAGCCCAACTCCGTTTCCGGTGATCTCACAGTGCTCGACCGAGAGTTGCCCCGCAGATTGAATCGCAGTCTGGGCACCGGTGAAGTGCAGCCCCGCCACATAGAGTTGGCTGCCTTCATCTCCACTGAGCATCAAGCCCACCTCTCCCTGCGGCTGGATGCGTGTGTGCTCAGTAAAATAGAGGTCCCTTGAGAACTGAAAATAAGAAACCATCTGCACTGCCTTTCCAGTCACGTTAAGGGATTCCGTGTAAATCCCTGGGGAGAGCAGGATCCAGTCCTCGTTTGTCGCAACATCCAATGCTTCCGCAATCGTCGCAAACTCTCCAGGCACGTGATGCACTTTCGCCTCGTTCGGGCGCTGCCAATTCAGCAAGCCCAGTGCAGATGCTGTTGCCGCAAAGTGGATCGGTTCCGACACTCCCAGTTCATCAGTCTGAACGATTTCACAGACATCTTTCACGCTCAGAGTATGTGGAATGGAGCGCAACAGGCGGCCTTCACGCGTATGCAAGTCTGCAGATTGATCCGTCAGCACAACCCAGTGCTTCGATACCGGATCCACAAACACGGTGTTCGGTGTGTTGTTGACGTGCAGTGCGACAGCTTCACCACGGGTCAAAACCTGTCCTGCTTCGGCGCGGATCTGAGCGACCACCCAGTTGCCGTCTTCAGACTCACCCAGCAACAGGAGCATGTCGATGGTCGGATCAAACGAAAGGTCCACGAAACGCTCCATGCCAAGCTCACTGAGGTCATAGGACTGCAGGGCGTTTCCAAATTTGTGCCGCTTCATGACAACTTCAGGTTCCTCGTAGGTTTCCTCAACCCACTTGGTTTGCACGACGATGGGTTCTTCCACTTCCTCAAGGATGGCGGGAACTTCCAACGGGGCTACACCGGGATCTTCAGCCAAACCTTCGGTCAGAGCAGGTGCGGGGTCGGTGGATTCGGCTTCATCAGTGGATTCCTCTTTCTGCTCAGCCTCTGCTGTAGGTTCAGCTGTGTCTGGCTCACTCGCCTGTTCTGCGGGTAATTCCTCTACTGTCGCTTCCTCTTCAGCAGGAACCGCTGCCTCATCCGCAGCGGCCGGGGTGGATTCTGCATCGACATCCTGCGCTGTGGCGGCTTCGTCAGCACTTTCGGATTCTGCATCGGCGTCCTGCGTTGCTTCCTCGTCGGACAGCAAGGGTTCAGGTGGAACCACGACTTCGACCATGCGGGTGCGCTCCACCATGATCGTGACTGGTTCATCCGGACCATATTCAAACGCATACAAACGCTGATTCTCGGTATCGAGTCCAAAATAGATCCCCGTTGCACGGTTGTACACCAGATCATCAAGCGCCAATGCCTCGCTCTGTTCTTCGCCCGCCGGAGTCAATACTGCAAACGCATCCACCACCTTGCCCGTGCTCGGATCGTATTCCATCACGGATGCCTCAACCGCACTCACGTCTCCTTCAGCGTCCGCCCGCGTCCAGGGAACTGGTTGATCCAGCAACAACATCAAGTTGCCGTGGGCGGACCCGCTAAGCTTCCCGGCAAAGGAGACATCCAGTCCGGTCAATTGACGGATGGATTGCGTGGTTTCGGCTGTGAGGGATTCTCCTAGGTCCAGGGTACGGGAGGGTCCGGCACCGAAGCTGCTCAGGACCCAGAGTGGAAGCATGATGCTGCTGAGCAAGGATTTAGTTTTCATGATGGGAGTCTCGAGACGAATGCAGTTGAAACGATCCCGGGGGAATTCCCGGGGAATTCGATGCGAGAGCCAACATCATGACGCATGCACCGCTGCAATGCAATGCTGCCATCGTGCAAAATGAGGGATTTTCTACAAAAAGCACCATGCGTTTGCGCTGATTTCATGTGATGACTTGCATTTGCCAGGCTACCCGAAGAGGATGCGAACCCATGGCAGCATCACCCTGTTTGTTTCTTTGGGACATTGACGGCACCCTGATTTCAGTCGGAGGGGCTGGCGAGCGAGCGCTGGTGCACGCGATTCGCGACACTTTTGGATTTGAAGGCGATCTGAGCGGCATTGACTACGCAGGTCGCACTGACCGCACCATCTCACGCATGCTGCACGAGTTCTACGGGGTCCAACACACAACGGAGAGTCAGGATCGCTTCATGCAGGCCTACCTCGACCACCTCGAGATCGAAATGCAGCACACGCGCATGCACCTGCTGCCCCAGGTTCCCGAAATTCTAAATGCCATCGACCAGCACCCTCACTGCTATCAGGGGCTGCTCACGGGAAACCTGCGTCGCGGGGGCAAGATCAAGCTCGATCACTACGGCATCTGGCATCACTTTCCATTTGGCGGGTTTTCAGATGCCAGTCACCTTCGCAATGAGTTGGCCGAGGCCGCACTGGTGGAGGCGCAGCGCCACACGGGCATCTCATTCGAACCACAGCGTGTTGTGGTCATTGGTGACACGCCGCACGACATCACTTGCGGTCAACACATTGGAGCACGCACCTATGCCGTCTGCACGGGACGTTTTCGCCCGGAGGATCTTGCCCCGCTTCAGCCTGATTTCCTCAAATCCGAATTGCCCGGGCCTTCTCAATTCCTGAGCGAGGTGTTTGCGGTGCTCGACAATTCCTAGTTCGACTTGCGCGGGTGTTCCGTGTCCGGAGTTTCCTGCTCAAATCCGTGCAGCTTGGGGGATGGGTTTTCCTCCGCCGTCAACACCTTGTACACGCACCATGCAAACAGCAGGGTTACCACGGATACCGATGTGATCATGATGAAGATGCCGCCGGGAGTCATGAGTCTGCCTTGGGTTTTTGCTGGTGGTAATCGCGATATTTCTGCACGCCCGAAATCATGAGTGCAAAGAAAATCCCAATCATCACGATCAGGGAAACCGACATCCATGCCACTTTGTTCGGGGTTTCCCCAAACAGATCCGTGATGTAGTTGCTCAGGGTGCCTCCTCCCAGTCCCAGCACATTATACGCGATGAACATGACAAACACCACCAGCAGGAACAGGGGTGTGATCCACTTCATCACAAAACCAAAAAAGCGGGGAATCTGGATCGTCGCACCATCCGCCGCTTCTTCCAGGCCGTCCTTCACGCCCCACACCCAACCAAACAAGATGATCTGGAAGGTTGCCAGCACGAAGATCATGAAGGTTCCCACCCAGAAATCGAGCGTATCCAGTGCCTTGAGCGACTCACTGAAATACACCACGAACAGGGTGCCCATGGAGGTGATGGCTCCCAGAATTGCCACTGACTGACGCCGGTTGAGCGTCAGCGCTTCTTCCAGAAAGGCAATGCCCGGCTGCAGCATCGAAAGCGAACTGGTCACAGCCGCAAGAAAAAGCAGAAAAAAGAACAGAAACCCAAAAATTGCACCACCCGGCATCTGGGAAAACACCAGTGGCAATACATTGAAGCCGAGGGAGAAGGTTCCGGTGCCCACCCCGGCCAATCCTGCAACTCCGAGGAACGCCACCGCAGCTGGCAGGGTGATGAGTCCACCCAGTCCCACTTCGCAAAACTCGTTTGTGCTCGTCGCCGTCAAACCGCTCAGCACCACATCACTGCCACGCTTGAGATAGCTGGCATAGGTCAGAATAATGCCAAACCCGACTGAGAGCGAAAAAAAGATCTGCCCGGCTGCGGCCAGCCACAGTTGCGGGTTCATCAACTGCTCGATGACGCCGATTTCGGTGACCTGGAAATTGGCATCGGCGGCAGCTTGTTCCTTCCCTGCCCGGATCGCGCGTGGACCCACCAGCTCCTCTACCGTAACCCATTGGCTGCTTCCGTCGGTCTCATTTACCTGTGCCTCCTGTAAAAAGGTCTTGGTCGGATTCCACATGAAGCCCAGTCCATTGCCCACGTTGTTCTCGGGCACACTCGGATCGGGTGTGCCAAGCGTGAGCACCCGCACCAGTAGAATCACCGCAATACCGACCAGGGTTGGCATCGCAAATTTGCAAAAGAGTTCAATGCCCCGCGACAGCCCGCGATAGATCAGGATGAAATTCAGCGCAAACACGAGCAACAGGTAAAAGCCCACGTGATCCAGACTGAACTCCAGGGCACTGCCGTCCTTGGCAATGCCGGTGAAATTTGCAAAAAAAGAACCTGCCTGCTCTGGATTCGAAAACGCAATATTGCCCAGCAGATAGTTCACGGCATATCCCAGACACCAGGCTTCGATGTACACGTAGTACATGTAAATGATGATCGGAATCACCAGGGCCACGGTTCCAAAATACCGGGGAAAGCGGGAGCGGGAAAACAGATTGAAAATGCCCGGAGCCGTATTAAATCCCTTTTTGCCGCCATGCCGTCCCATCGCCCACTCTGACCAGCAAATCGGCAACCCGATGAACAGGAAGGCGATGATGTAGGCAATCATGAAGGCTCCTCCACCATAGGTGGCAGCCTGACCAGGGAAGCGAAGGAAATTACCAATACCAACCGCACTTCCGGCGACGGCAAGGATCACGCCCACGCGGCTATTCCATCCATCTTTGCTGGGTCCAGGGGTAGTCATGAAAACGCTTGATCACTCTGCGTTCCAGGCAGCAAGTGTCAAACCAAACTTCGGAAAGTATCAGAATTGATGGAATGGATCGTGGATATCGTGGATATTCGCCACGTTTTTCCACGCCAACGCTTCCGAATTCTTCCGAATTCGGCTACATGCTTTCGAATGCTTCTTCGACGCATTAGGACTACCTTTGCCAATGCTTTCAGATCTATTCCCTCCGTAGCCACGTCTCTCCTACGCAGCCGCGTTCCTTCTTCCGTAACCGCGTTCCATCTTTCCTCCGTAGTCCCGATGCGTCGGGAGAGAACGTGGACCTCATGCACGTTCGCAGCACCTTGCCACTCCGACGCTTCCGAATTCTCCCGAATTCGGCTACGCCCACTCCGACACACCCCAATCCGGGTACACCAATGCTCCAGATGTGTTCCCGACGCATTGGAACTAGCACCGCTCTCCTCGTAACCGCGTTCTATCTTCCGTAGTCCCGATGCGTCGGGAGAGAACGTGGACCTCGTGCACGTTCGCAGCACCTTGCCACGCCAACGCTCCGAATTCTGCCGAATTCGGCTACGCCGACGCTTCCAAAATTCCCTAGACCTGCTCGCTCAGGGCTTCGGCCTTGCGAATGGCGCGAAGGGTGACGAGCAGGCTGGAGGCAATCATGATGAGCGCGGATGCAACCGGGTGGAGTAAACCTGCAACGGCGAAGCTGATGCCCACAACGTTGTAACTGACCGCGATACGCATGTTGCTAAGCAGGGTTTGATCGATGCGGCGCGCGAGCCGGATTGCGCGTCCGATGGGTTCGAGTCGATCCCCGGTCAGGATGGCACTCGCATTGGACTGCGTGAGCGACGCTCCCCCGTCGTGAATCGCGATGGACGCCTCAGCGGCGAGCATGGCGTTGAGGTCGTTGATGCCATCCCCCACAAAAAGGGGAACTTCACCTTGATCCCGGGAGTGCTTTACAAGTGCCGCTTTGTCATCGGGACTGAGATTCTCCCGCACCGTGGCACCAGCAATGCGCGACCACTGCGGTAGCGGATCTCCGGTCAGCACGGTGCTGCGAATACCAAGGGTCTGCAGGCGCAGGATGAGCGGACTTACTCCGGGTCGCAGGGACTCCACCAGCTCCACCTCGGCGAGCACTTCGTTGTCCCGCGCCAGGCAGATGCGCTTGCGCGCGTCCGTTCCCACCGCAAGGCGTTGCGATTCATTCACTGCCCACTGGGGGGTGCCCAGGCGCAGGGTGCTGGTGTTGCCATTCCACCGGACCTGCGCTTCGACACCACTGCCCGGAATCCATCGGCTGTGCAGCAGGTGCAGGTCGTCAGGCAGGGATTCGGATGAACCGGTTAGCTCCTCCTGAGCGAAGGCGCGGGCAACCGGATGCTCGATATCGGATTCCAGCAAGGCACCAAGCGCGAGCACCTGTTCCTGTGTCCAGGGGCAGGTCTCACTCAGGCGCACTTCCCCAATGGTGAGCCGGGCTAGCGTGAGGGTTCCCGTCTTGTCAAAAAACACATGGCGGGTATGGGCAAGTGCATCCATGAGCGGTGCGGTGCGACTGACCAGTCCCATGGAGCTGAGCTGCCAGAGTCCCGTCCACACGGCAAGCGGGGTCGCAAGTCCCAGTGCACAGGGACAGGCGATGAGCAGCACCGACATGGCATTGAGCCAGCCAGTGGAGAGTCCCTCGCGCCAGGTCCAGAAGAGTCCGGTGCTCACCGCCACCGCTGCAACCACGAGCACAAAATGCCGAATCCAGCGCTCGGCCTGCAGCTGGCGGCGCGATTGCGTCGAGGCGATGGAATCCTCAACCTTGCGCAGGATGTTGTCGATCAGTCGCCCACCAGTGTCAATCACCGCCTCACAGCGCAGGGTGGCGTCCACCGACCAGGTGCCCGCACGCACACGGTCACCAGGTTGTTTCACCAGCGGATGCGGCTCGCCCGTCAGCGCGGTTTCCCGAACAAATCCCGCTCCACTGACGATGTGCCCGTCGGCACAGATCGGCAGGCCGGGTCCCACTTCAAAGACATCCCCCTCCACCAGGCAGGCATAGGGAATGGACTCGCGCACTCCCTCCGCACTGATTCGCACAACGGTGTCAAATTGCTCCCGGTAGCGATGGGCCTCCGCAAGTGCGCGCTCCTTCGAAACTTGCCCCATTCGGCGACCCAGACTGAAGATCACCAGCACCACGATGATGACTTCGTAATACACATCCCCCACGCCCCGTAGCGTTGCAAACAGCGATCCGCCCAATGCTCCGAGCAGGCTGAGCATGAAGAGGCTTTCGATGCCCAGGCGCAGGTGACGCACACTGCCAACAAACTCGCGCAGCAATCCACCACCCAGCATCAACACCACCGCCAGCGCAGAGAGTGCCAAAATGCCATGCAAGCCCCAGTAAACCGGCGAAAACGCGGGGATTTCCGATAAATTGACCGCAAGCCCCCAGACCATGGACTGACCCGCAAGGATGATGGCGATGCCAAGGCGAATCCACATCCCGTCCCGAAGAGAGACAAAACTGCCCAGGTAGTCGCGCGCATCACTGCGTTCCGGCAACACGCAGCACTCGGGTCGCTGAATGTGCGACGCGGAGCCGGATTCGGGAAAGGTGGATGCGGTGGGCATGGTTGTTCAAGCACTCTGGCATAGCATGCTTATGCCAACACCATCCGGAATCAACCTTCAGATCGCGATTTGGGAATTTCGGGTGACGTATTGCGAATACGGAAAGCATTTTCCAAAGCCGGCATGGAGGGTTGTTTCCTTCCGTAACCGCATTTCTCCTTCGTAAACGGATTTCTTTTTCTGTAGCCGAATTCCTTCTTTCCTCCGTAGTCCCGATGCGTCGGGAGAGAATTCGGACCTCGTGCACGTTCGCAGCACCCTGCCACTCCGACGCTTCCGAATTCGGCCGAATTCGGCTACGCCTATGCTGCCGAATGCGACTACTCCCACATTACGGATACTGGATTACTCCGATCAATGGGTGCCATCCTGCAACCAGCTTGAACTCCGATGAAACAGTGACCACGCCTGAGCAAGGGAGTCTGGGGGATTCGGGTAACCTGGGAGGATGCTTCCCGCATAGGGCCATTCTGTGGCTTGGGAGACCAACCCCTTGCGCACCGGGTTCTCAAAAATATAGTGCGCGGTGGATCGGCACATGTCCCTCGATTTCCTTGCCCGCAGCACGTGGTCGTGTGGTTGTGTCTGCCAGCAAAACCCCAACCCTCGAAGGGTGGCATTGCTCTCTTTGCGAAAAAAACGGATGGCTCGAATCTGATCCGCCCGTTCATCCAATCCGCCCACCAAAAAATGGGAATGATCCGGCATCAGGCAATAGGCAACCACCGCAACGTGATAGCGCCAGGCTGCATGCAACCAGAGTTCCCGCCACTGCAAGTGAAGCGATGCATCCAGCCAACCCGTCTGACGATCCTGCACGCACAGCGTCCATAAAACAAACTGTCGCCCAAGGTAATATTGAGGAGGAAGTCGGTGCAAGGAGGAGTGGTGCACAGTGATTGAAGTCAAAAGAATGACCTCAGCTGTGACAAGGGTAATGTAGCGTTCCGATGCATGCAGACGACATTTGCCAATGCTTTCGAACGCGTTCCCTCTGCAGTCCTCCTGTAGCCCGATTCCTTCTTACGTAGCCGGATTCTCCTTCCTCCGTAGTCCCGATGCGTCGGGAGAGAACGTGGACCTCATGCACGTTCGCAGCACCTTGCCACTCCGACGCTTCCGAATTCTATCCCGACTTGTCGGGACTACGCCCACTCCGACGCTCCCGAATCCGGGTACACCAATGCTCCAGATGTGTTCCCGACGCGTCGGAACTAGCAACGCTCTCCTCGTACCGGGTTCCATCTTCCGTAGTCCCGATGCGTCGGGAGAGAACGTGGACCTCATGCACGTTCGCAGCACGTTGCCACTCCGACGCTTCCGAATTCTATCCCGACTTGTCGGGACTACGCCCACGCCAACACTCCCGAATTCGGCTACACCCACGCCAACGCTCCCGAATTCGGCTACAACCATGTTTCCGAATGCGTTCCCAATGCATGGGGGCCACATCCGGACAAAACGCGATCAGCCGTCTCCTTGCCTAGAACCGGGGATCCGCGAGCACCGCTTCGATCTGCTGGATCTGGGTCAGGGGCAACAAGGCCTCGACTTCATCCACACTGGGGCGCACGTGCAGCAGGTGGCCGAAGAGGGACGCGACGAAGGCGCGATCCTCCAGGAGGGAATTGGGTGGATTGGGAATGCCGAGCAGGGTGGAGATGGTGCCCGATCCAAAAATCATGGCATCCACGTCGCGCACAAATTCGGCGACAAAATCCTCAAGGAAGAAAACTTTCATCTGCATCACCGCGCGGTCGGTCTGCGCTTTGGTGGGTTCCACACCATGTTTGTTCAGCCACAGGGCGCGGAAAAAGTTGCGGAAATCCCGGTCGCTGGAAAACCCGTCCGGCAGGCGCTGATTGTCCCAGTAGCGCGTCTGAAAAGTGGGCAGGTGCTGGTTGACAAAGGCGGGCAGCGAAACATTCACCGCACGGATGTCGCTGTTCAGCATGTTGCGGTCGGGCCATTCTCCGGTGAGCAGGTAGCGCGCCATGAGTGCGAGCAGTGTGGGTTGATAAATCTCACTGGTCATGAGGTCATACACATACTGGGCGCGGGTGATCTGTCCGTTGTTGAGCGCAAAGACAGCCGCATCGAGCACGGAGCGCGAGGGTGCCACACCGAGGATACTGAGGTACACGCGCTCTACAAAGCCGCGGTCATCCGAGGGTGGATTCACGCGGATGCCGACGGGGTCCGAGATCATCCAATTGTCCGTGGTCAGGCCGAGCGGATCGATTTCGATCGCGCGCGCACTGATCAGGTGAGTGCCCGGTGCATTCACCGTGAAGGTCGCGGTAAAGACATCTTCATTGCCCTCATCGGTTTCGTCCTGGGAGTCCACCAGCACACCGTTGAGGTAATAGTTGACCTGATTCACATCCACCAGGCCGCCATCGACTTCGACGGAGACGGTGATCTCACTGCCAGCGTCGAGGTTCTGGTAGCGGTCGGGCAGCGGCAGGATTTTGACACGCGGCAGCTGGGCCTCGAGCGGATACACATTGAGTCTCAGGGGCGGCGAGTGCATGCGGTTGCCACTGTTGTCCACTGCTTCGGCAAACATCACGTAATTTCCCGCCGTCGTCGGTGCAAAAAACATGGCAAAGGTGTCGTTGTAGGAGGCACTGCTCGAGCCGATCAGCTGGCTGTTGATGTAAAAGTTCACACGCTCGATGCGGCCATCCCCATCGGTGGCGATGGCGTTGAGATACATCGACGAACCCACCGATACGTCATTCACGGTGTCACCACCGCCGACGGGCAGCGGATGGCTCATGACCACACGCGGCAGGCGCGAATCGAGGTCGCGCACGACCACCTGCACCACTTCGGACTGGGCGATAAGGCCGCCTTCGTCCGTCGCCTGCACATAAATGCGATAGTTGCCTGCAAAGGGAAAGTTGTAGTCAAACGTGATGGGATCGGGGTCGAAGGTGCCATCATCCTTCCGCGCCATGGTCTGCACGAGCGTATCGTTGATGTAGTATTTCAGCTCATCGATCAGGCTGTTGGGATCCCACGCGCTGGCGAGGATGGGCAGCGTGGTGCCGGGAAGGAACTGCATGCCCGGTGCGGGCGAAATGAGGTACACAAACGGCTCGCGCCCCTGCTTGATATCGTATTCCAGAATGTTGGAAATGGCCTTGTTACCGTTGGAGAAGGTGGCAATCGCCCAGATGTCGTAGGGTCCGCTGGACGGGAACTTGAAGTCAAAAGTCCACGGACTGTTCGCATAGGCCTCCGTGATCGGGTCGCCCGTCAGTCGCCCATTCACAAAAAACTCAATCGTTTCCACCAGCGCACCACTGTCGCTCGCCTGCACCGTGAACTGCGCATCCGACCCGACAGTCCAGTCGTCCCCCGGAGCGGCGGAGATTGTGACGATGGGATCACTGCCGATGCCAACGATGTTGACCTGCACTGGCTCAGAGAAATCAAAACTCCCATTCGACATTTGTGCATAGGCCGTGATGTAAAGCGGGTTATCTCCGGTGATGTAAGGGGTTTCCCAAACAAACTCAAAAAATTCACCTCCTTCGCCAAAAGTAATGGGAGCGTTAGTAATTTTGTAGCCCGCATATTTCTGGGGATTCGAGACTACCCGGGAGTCGTGCGTGATGAAATAATCCACGCTGACATATTCACGCATGATTGATGGATACACATAGGCTGACAGCGTGATAGGCTGGGTGACATTCAATGTGTTTCCATCCACCAATCCCCTTAACACAACATCCGAGATTTCTCCAATCTCAGAATCCACTACCTTGACCGTGATGAAATTGCGGCCATAAAACTTAACAAGGTTGTTATTTCCGTCCCTGATCTCGAAATGATAATCCCCTTCTTCGACAGGTACAAATGTTCCTGCATCAAATTCCTGAGGATCAGGTGAAGTGCCAAACGACAGAGTAGCCTGCGCGAGATCGTAATAATCAAGATCAGGATCAAACTGCGATGTATTGATCCATCGGAAGTAGAAAGTTCCAGTCACATTATCCACGGAAGACGTCACCCTCGTCTTGAAACTCACTGTCTCTCCCAGAACACCTGACAGCGTGATCACTACTGGCTTTGACCCTCCAGGGTCAAAGGAGAGATCAAACTCAGTGTTCCCCGCATGTGTGATTTCGACGCCAGTCCATGAAAACTGTGCATATCCCAATGATGAACTTGCCATCAACGCGGCCACGATCCACATCCAAAACTTCAAATTCTTCCTTTGCATACTCATCATCTGTTGAGGGTTTCTGCTCACGAGGCGGCATCGAGACCCAGCAGGGCATCAATCTCCTGATTCTTGGACTGCAGGGCCTCGCGGAATTCATAAAAACGGTCGCGGTGCGCGGGCAGGTTTTCGACCAGTCGCAGCAGGTAGGGCACGACTTCGCGCTGCACCATGATGCGGCTGCCGATGCTCAGCCAGACGCGCTCCAGTTCAAAGTCCCACATGAACTCAGCACTGAGTGCCTTGCGGGAGGGATAAAAATACACGCTGCCGATCTCGCGTCCGGTATTGAGCGCATTCCACGACTCTCCCATCCAGTCCTCGGTCTGCTCGCGGATGCGTTCTTCGTTGGCAAGGAACTCCCGCTCCGTGCTCAGGAAGCGCTGCAGGCAGTTCCGAAAATCCTCGAGCTGGCGCGCATCGTCGGCGACGAGTTTGAGTCCGGTATTGCCCAGCCCCATGCCGGTGAGCACGGCGACCACTCGTTTTTCAAAGCGTCCGGTGCTGCCATCAAAAAAGGACTCCTCGAGCAGGGTCATCTCGGTGGACTTGACCGAGTCATTTTCCCCGTTGGGAAAGGAGACGGACAGGCGCTCGCCGAGGCGATTGTTGTTGATATAGGAGTAGGCCTCCTTGAAGGGGTCCTCGCGCTGCCCCCAAAGGCTGAGTGCGGGCAGCAGTGCCAGGCATAGCGCGAGCTGCCAGACTCGCGGCAGCCGACTTCGCATTTGAAACGCTCTGCGGAGATCGTTCATCATCTGCACTCCTTAAAAAACGGGGACCACTTCCTTGCGCTCGCGCGCCTTGAGCATGTCCATGGCCGAGGTATCGTTCGCGTCGCCAGAGTTGAACTTGAGTTCGCTGGTCTTCTCCAGATTCTCCAGTGCTTCCATTGCCCGCTTTTCCTCGAGCCGACGATAGGCCTCCACCTGCAGGGCGAGCTTATCCTCGCGCTCGCGCGCCTCGCTCTGGCGGCGGTATTGCAGGATGGCCTCGTGCATGGCGCGCTCCTCAGAGGACATCTGAAATCCGGAACCCACCACATCGCGCTCGGTCAGGCCGAGCTTGTTGAGCCGGTCGATGCCGACCACGTCCATGAAGTTGGTTTCGTTGGGATTGAGAATCGTGGCGGTGATGAAAATGATCTGGTTGGTCGAGTCCTTCACGTTGCGGTCATAGCGGAAGAGTTTACCAAGGCCGGGCACCGATCCGAGCAATGGGATCTTAGACGTCTCGGAACTCTCGCTCTCGTCAATCAGGCCGCCGATGGCGAGGGTTTCCCGGTCCTTGACCATGACGTGGGTGAGCGTGGTGCGCTGGCGCACGATGGGAACGGAACCATTGGAAAAAACCTGCGTGCCCACGATGTCGTTGACCTGGGGCACGACCTTGAGCGAGATGAAGTCGCCGCCGCTGATCGTGGGGGTGACCTTCAGCTCGATGCCGGGCAGTGGATCGAGCCGCTCCACCTCACCGGGTACCACGCGCCCATCCTCGGATACCGTGCCGGGGCGCTGCACATAGTAGTGGTCGACGATCTTGATCTCGGCCTCCTGTCCATTGAGCGCGAGCACGGTGGGGTTGGACACGATCTTGGAGTCGTTGAGTTTTTTCAGCGCACGCAGCACCATGTTGAAGGCGGGGGCGGAAAAGATCGCGGACTCAGTTGTATTGACCACGGAGGAGTCGAGCAAGCCGCGCACCTGGTTGATCGTATTTTCGATGACGGAACTCGAAACGGCTCCGCCTTCGCCTCCACGGGAGCTGGTGGAGGTGAAATCACTGGTATTGGTGTCCCCGAAATTGCGTTCCTGATTGTCGATGCGGTCGCGCTGGGATTCATACTGTCCCTGCAATTGATAGCCCTCGTCGGAGAAAAGGGAGGTCCAGTCGATGCCCACTTGTGAGGTGTCGGCGTTGCCGACTTCGACAAAGCGCGACTCAATCAGCACTTGCGGTGTGGGACGGTCGAGGGTTTCGATGAGTGCCTTGATTTCTGCAAAGCGGGAGGGGTTTCCCGTGACGATGACCACGTTGCTGCGGGAGTCCGTAACGACGCCGCGCACCCCACTCTGGGACTCGATCAGCTGGGCGATGCTTTCGGCCTCGGAGTATTTGACATGAAACACACGGGAGACATCGGGCACGCCGTTGATTTCCTCAAGCGTCTTCACGATGATGATGCCGCTGTCCTCGATGTAGCCAAATCCAAACTGCCCGAGCGTCACGCTGAAGACCTGCTGCCAGGTGACGCCGGAGAGGCGCAGATCCAGCTCGGCCTGCAGGGTTTCGTTGGGAGGGATGACCACGTTGAGCTGGGCCGTCTGCGCGATCAGGGAAAGGATGTCCGCTACAGAAGTGGAGCGAAACTCCACCTTCAGGCTGCCGTCGGGCAGAATGGTCGCCCGTGGGTCGGCACCCGACTCGGTGGTGGTGCCGCGACGGATGCGGATGATGCCGTTGACCTGCTGCCAGGAGTAGCCCTGTTCCTCAAGCACGATGTTGAAGACCTGCTGCCAGGTAACGTCCTTGAGGTTGAGCGAGGTGCGCGCGGTCAGATCGTCGGGGATGACGATGTTGAGTTCAAAGAGTTCGGCAATGTTGCGCAGGATGACGCGGATCTCCTGATCGTCGACGTTCAGGCTGATGGTCTCGGGTTCGTCCGGGAGCGCAGTGCTCGGAGCCTGGGGCGGAGTCGGGCGGGAAGGGGTCGCATCCGAATCGGTCATGCCGCTGTCGGAAACTTCGGCCTCGGCAGCCTGTTGGCGGGCATCATTTTCTGCGACGGCGCGGCGCGCGCGTTCAATGGGATCAAAGGTATCGTTCTGGGCGAGCGAGAGATTTGCAAATGTAACTGCAAACACCACGCAGGCGACCTCCACGGGTCGCGTCAGGCAACGATGGGGAGCAACGGCCAAGAGAAGAGATCGTATCATCATCAGTGGAATGGAATGCGGGCGCACCTTCAGCCACAACCTCTCGACAGTGCAAAGACTGCGGGAAAAGCGGACGGGGTTCGGAGCGAATGATGCATGCGTTCCTTTGGATTCAGCGGATGTTTGTTAACTAGGTGAGAAAACGGCACTTAGCGAGGATGAGATAAGTTCTGTAGCGGTTTTTACATATTTTTTTAAGATTGGTCAGTTATATTTTACAGATTTCTTACGATTTCGCAGGTTTTGAGGTGAGATTCGTGAAGGTTTTTACGCAAACAACGACCTCGTTTGTAAAAAAGTCAGCATGCCTTCGCTGTGTTTTCGGGGAAATCGGTGGTTCCATTCTTTATTCATACCAGCAGGACGCGGTTTTTTAACCACAGATGCCTCAGATGGCACAGAGGGGGTAAGAACGGTGGGAGAAAATCTGTGTTTTCTGTGCTATCTGTGGTTCCATTCTTTCTTCCTCCAGCAGGACGCGGTTTTTGACCACAGATGCCTCAGATGACACAGAGGAGGTAAGAACGGTGGGAAACAATCTGTGTTTTCGGGGAAATCGGTGGTTCATTCTTTATTCCCGCCAGCAGGACGCTGGTTTTTTAACCACAGATGCCTCAGATGGCACAGAGGGGTTGAACGACGGGGGTCTTATCTGTGGTTTCTGTGCTATCTGTGGTTCCATTCTTTCTTCATACCAGCAGGACGCGGTTTTTGACCACAGATGCCTCAGATGACACAGAGGGGTAAGAACGGCGGGGGGAAATCTGTGGTTTCTGTGCTATCTGTGGTCCCATTCTTTCTTATACCAGCAGGACGTGGTTTTTGACCACAGATGTCTCAGATGACACAGAGAGGTAAGTATGGCGGGGAAAATCTGTGGTTTCTGTGCTATCTGTGGTTCCATTCTTTATTCCCGCCAGCAGGACGCTGGTTTTTTGCCACAGATGCCTCAGATGGCACAGAGGAGGTAAGAACGGTGGGGGAAAATCTGTGGTTTCTGTGCTATCTGTGGTTCCATTCTCTCTTATGCCAGCAGGACGTGGTTTTTTACCACAGATGCCTCGGATGGCACAGAGGAGGTAAGAATGGTGGAGAACGATCTGTGGTTTCTGTGCTTTCTGTGGTTCCATTCTTTATTCCCGCCAGCAGGACGCGGTTTTTAACCACAGATGCCTCAGATGACACAGAGAGGTAAGTATGGCGGGGAAAATCTGTGGTTGCTGTGCTATCTGTGGTTCATTCTTTATTCATACCAGCAGGACGCGGTTTTTGACCACAGATAAGGGAATGGAGTCACACCGAAATGCGTTTGATTCCGAGTTTGGCGTGTTTGAAGTTTAGCAGCATTCCGGTCTTGAGTCCCGTGATATTGAGATAACCCAACATCTGAGCGATGTGACTTTCATGGAAAGACGAAACAACCTTGGCATCGACAATCACCTGTCCCTCCACTATCATGTCGGGAATAAGGGATCCAATGCGCTCGCCTCCATAGTGAACCTCGAATTCGCGCTGGCACTCTACACTCAATCGTTGGTGATTCAATTCGATCTTCAGAGCCCGCTCATATAACTTCTCATCCAATCCGGGTTTCAGTTGATTGAGAACCGTGTAACCAGCACCGATAATTCGTTCCGTCAAACGATTGGTTGTGTCCATGGAGAAGGAAGGAGGATTGGAAATGCCACAACCCAGTTGGATTTCCATGGATTGTAAAGCAATTTAAAACATTTCCATTCTTAACACCAGCAGGACGCAGTTTTTTAACCACAGATGCCTCAGATGGCACAGAGGAGGTAAGAACGGTGGGGGAAAATCTGTGTTTTCTGTGCTATCTGTGGTTCCATTCTTTCTTCCTCCAGCAGGACGCGGTTTTTAACCACAGATGCCTCAGATGGCACAGAGAGGTAAGAACGGTGGGGGACTTATCTGTGTTTTCTGTGCTATCTGTGGTTCCATTCTTTCTTCCTCCAGCAGGACGTGGTTTTTTAACCACAGATGCCTCAGATGACACAGAGAGGGTAAGAACGGTGGGGGACTTATCTGTGTTTTCTGTGCTATCTGTGGTTCCATTCTTTATTCCCGCCAGCAGGACGCGGTTTTTAACCACAGATGCCTCAGATGGCACAGAGGGGTTGAACGGTGGGGAACAATCTGTGTTTTCTG
>JBEGIR010000074.1 GCA_040224245.1 Puniceicoccaceae bacterium
GCAGGTCTTCTTGCCATGATGTTGTCAGTCATCTTGGAGTGGGGGTTGATCGGATTTGTGCCCGCTCTCATGGTGTCGGTCGGCTCACTTGGTGCAGTTTCCCCAAACAATCAGGCGAATTTCATCGAGTACTTTCCGAACACCGGAGGCAGTGCCTCTGCAATTCTGGGTGCCTTCCAGTTTGGTTCTGCCGGACTCGCAAGTGCACTTTCAACACAACTCCCCCAGTCGATGCTTTCCATCGTTTCTTGTATGTTCGTCTTGGGGTGCATTGCTTTCACTACCATGCTCAGAACGATGCATCGGTAACCACGACAGCGGTGAGTAGCTGTAGAAAACCAGTTGTCAACTGAACCCGTCTCGGAAATTGATCGGAGGGCCGGTTAGAGGAAGTTAAACCGTGATTCTGTTGCAATTTGAATAAATAGTAAGGGAATACTAAGAAATGGCAGAAACCTTTAATCCCAATCGTCCCGATTTCACTCCATACGGTTTCAGTTGCGTGGAGTGGACCCCGAGTCTCATGCAACGGCCCGATCACCACGATGAGATTGAGCTGAATCTATTGATGTCGGGATCGATTATGTATTTGATGGGAGGTCGCCGGGTGCGGGTCGAAGCGGGGCGATTGTTTGTGTTTTGGGCGGCGATTCCGCACCAGATTATCAACATCAATACCGACACCCCGTATTTTGTTGCCACCATTCCGTTTGCCTGGTTCTTGCAGAGTCAGTTTCCCGAGCGTTTTGTGCACGCCATCCTCAGGGGTGATGTGTTTGAGGAATCTGCACTCAGCCATTTTGATCATGATGTCTTTCGTTTTCGACAGTGGCTAAAGGACTTGCAGCAGATTCATCCCGAACGGGAGAATCTCGTCATGCTCGAGATGCGGGCGCGACTGTTTCGGCTGTTTTCGGAGAATCATGCCAAGCTCTCCGAAAACCGCAAGCTGCCCGCAAGCCTCGAAAGTGGTGGACTGAGCAAACTCGAAAAAATGGCCTGTTTCATTGCCCGAAACCATGAGCGACCGATTAAGATCGAGCATATCTGTGCCGAAGTGAAACTGCACCCCAACTATGCCATGAATCTGTTCAAAAAGGGCTTTGGCACCACGCTCAACGATTACCTCACCTATCACCGCATTTCCAGTGCGCAGCGCCTGTTGGCGACCTCGCGTGAGAAGATCATCGATGTGGCGTTTCAGTCCGGCTTTGGTTCGCTCAGCCAGTTCAACACCGTGTTCAGATCGCGCTGCGGATGCACCCCCCGCGAGTACCGGAAGGCCAATCGCATCGCCACCCTGGGCTGATCCGGAGATTGCCTCCCCGGAATCTTTGCCGACTGCCCGGGATACAAACCCTACGCATCAATTCTGTGTTTCATTGCAATTAAACGTATAATTCATTCTGATGTTGAAGAACTGATAACCGAGTTTTGCCAACCCCATGCACTTCGACCCATGATTTCCCATTCGTTTCAATCGACCCGTTCATGGTTCCGTTTGCCGGGACTGACCGTGATTGCCCTATTCTTTCTGTTCCTGTCGAAGATCCATGCTGATCCGACCGGGATCCTGTCGGTGTCGCTGCGAGTCGACCCTGCGGCTGGGTCGGACGCATTTCCCTTGGTTGCGCAGGGAGAGACGGCAACGGTTTGGTATGATGCAAACGACTACAAGGGGGTGATCCGCGCCATCGGTGATTTGCAATCCGATATCGAACGCGTGACCGGGCTGAAACCGGAGGTCAGCGATCAACTGCCTGTGACCCGACATCCCGTGATCATTGGAACAGTTGGAATGAACGCAACGATTGATGCGCTCATCGCATCTGGCCGACTCGATGGAGACGCCCTGATCGGCAAGTGGGAGAGTTTTGTCATCTCTACGGTGAACCAACCGGAGGCCGGTATGGATCAGGCATTGGTCATTGCAGGCAGTGATAAACGAGGCACGATTTACGGCATCTATGAACTCTCCCGTCAGATTGGAGTTTCTCCCTGGTATTTTTGGGCAGATGTTCCCATTCAGCAGCGTGACGAGCTGCACCTGCGTTCTGGCACCTTTGCCTCGGGTGAACCCAAGGTGAAGTACCGCGGAATTTTCATCAATGACGAGGCCCCCGCCTTGCGAAGGTGGGTTGAACAGAACTTTGGAGCGTTTAATCAGGAGTTCTACGCGCATGTGTTTGAGCTGATCCTTCGCTGCAGAGGAAATTACCTTTGGCCAGCGATGTGGCTGCCTGTTGCATTTAATGATGATGATCCCGGCAACCCACAGCTCGCCGACGAATACGGTATCGTCATGTCCACCAGCCACCACGAACCCATGATGCGCGCCCATCACGAGTGGGAGCGTTACGGTAGCGGTCCATGGAACTACGAAGAAAACAAGGAAAAACTACAGGAGTTCTGGCGCGGTGGTATCGAACGCATGGGGAACTTCGAAAGTGTCGTCACCATGGGTATGCGCGGAGACGGTGACGAGGCCATGTCGGAGGATACAGCAGTTCCGCTGCTCAAACAAATCATCGCCGATCAGCGCACAATTCTCAGCGAGGTGCTTGGCAAACCCGCCGCCGAGATTCCCCAAGTGTGGGCACTCTACAAAGAGGTGCAGGACTACTACGACAAGGGCATGCGGGTGGACGATGACATCCTGATCCTTTTCAGTGACGACAATTGGGGCAACATCCGCTTCCTGCCCCGCCCGGATGATGAAGTACACCCCGGGGGGTATGGCATGTACTACCACGTGGACTACGTGGGTGCACCCACGTCCTACCGTTGGCTGAATGTGACACAGAACGAACGCTTGTGGGAGCAAATGATGCTGACCTGGGAGGCTGGTGTTCGCGATCTGTGGATAGTGAATGTGGGCGACATCAAACCCATGGAGCTGCCAATGAGCTTCTTCCTTGACCTAGCATGGGATCCGGAGGCAATCACCGTTGATGACTTGCCCGCTTACTACGTTCACTGGGCCGCGCAGCAGTTTGGTGATCCACACGCTGAAGAAATTGCCGGGATGCTCGCGCGCTACACCAAATACAACGCCCGCCGTACTCCGGAAATGCTTTCACCGACGACCTACAGCATTGCAAATTATCGTGAGGCTGATCGTGTGGTGCAGGAGTACCAAGAACTCGCCACTCAGGCCAGATCCCTTTACGAACAACTCCCCGAAACCCATCGTTCTGCGTTTTTTCAGTTGGTGCTATTCCCGATTGAAGCATCTGCCAACCTGAACGAGATGTATGTTGCCGCAGGCAAGAATGCCTACTACGCAGAACGGGGTACGGCATCCGCCAACTATTACGCTGAAAAGGTGCGGACTTTGTTCGAGCGCGACGCAGAACTCACCCGCCAGTTTCACGAAGATCTCGAAGGTGGGAAGTGGAACCATATGATGTCCCAGACTCACATCGGATACACTTACTGGAACCATCCACCCCTGAACCGCATGCCCGCTGTATCATGGGTACAACTTGGTAAGCCAGCTGAACTTGGGTTTTTTGTAGAACATGGAGACCGTCCGCGCTGGGGATGGTTGGATGTGGAGGCCGATTGGAGTTTTAACCATGAACTACCTCTGTTCGACCGGATTCACAATCCGAGCTTCTACGTGGAGGTTTTCAATCGCGAGCAGGACTCCTTGACCTATGCGATCACTGCCCAAGAAGACTGGATTCAGCTGTCAAAAACGGGTGGCACGATCCAGTATGACGAAAAAGTCTATGTCAGCATCGACTGGGAGAAGGCACCAGCAGGTCGTCACACGGGAACGATCCTGCTCTCAGGTGAGGGTGCGGAATACATCGTGAACGTTCCCATTCGCAATGAATTGCCTGAAGCTGCCGGGTTTGTGGAGCAAAACGGAGTGGTCGTGATTGAGGCAGATCGCTACGACCAAGCGATCCAAACCGACGATGCCCAATGGATCACAGTTCCAAATCTCGGTCGCACAGGCTCTGCCATCACGATAGCTCCGTCCACCGCAGCAACGCGCACACCCGGCGAGGATGCCCCCTGCGTGGAATACACGTTTACCTTGCTGGATAAAGCCAAGATTCGCATCGATACCTTTGTTTCCCCAACACTCAATTTCCGCGCTGGCGACGGAATCCGCTACGCAATCGCTGTCAATGATGCACCTCCGCAGGTGATCAACAGCAACGAGGGTGAGGAACTGCCCGATTGGAAGTATGCCTCCTGGTGGATCCAGGCGGTCGGTGACCACATCAAGATCCATTCCTCCTCCCACTCGGAGTTGGAAGCCGGTATTCACACCTTAAAAGTGTGGATGGTGGATCCTGGCGTTGTCATCCAGCGATTTGTCATCGATGCGGGTGGATTGAAGCCGACCTACCTCGGCCCCCCAACCAGTTTGTGGTTGCCCCTCCCCAGCGAGGGTTGAGGACAGGTTGCGTGCAAAAAAAATCTGGGAGCACCCAACATGGACAAGTTGCCCTTGTGAGGGCTGAAGATGCGCAGATTATTCTTAGGATTTCGGTGGTTTCTCTGGGAAAATGCTTAGAATTTATCACATGGATCGGGTAAACTTCCCCATTCGTTAGGCGCGATTCAACCCCTGTTTTCCCAGAATTCCATGAAACTCCTGAACCTGAAAAAACTCATTTGCATTGTTACCCTTGCGGTGTTGACGACGGCGGGCTGCTTGCATGCCGAATCCGACCAGACCTCTCGTCAGCGCATGATCGTGCTGACCGACATTGAAGCGGATCCCGACGATGCTCAGACCCTGGTGCGGCTGCTGCTCTATTCGAATCAGATCGAACTCGAGGGCTTGATCGCAACCACTTCCATTCACCAGCGCTCCATGGTGGCACCCGAATCCATCCACCGCATCATCGATGCTTATGAGAAGGTGCAGGAAAACCTCGCCAAGCATGAACCAGGATTTCCAACAGCAGACAGGCTGCGTGAGCAGGTGAAAAACGGACTGCCCCTCTACGGCATGAACGCTGTGGGCGAGGATTTTGACTCTGAAGGCTCGGACTGGATCATTGAAGTGCTCGAGCGGGAGGATGAGCGTCCCCTTTGGGTGACGGTCTGGGGAGGCCCCAACACGCTCGCGCAGGCGCTGTACCGTCTGAAATCCACGCGAACGGAGGAGGAGCTGCAGCGCCTGATCGGCAAACTCAGGGTTTACACGATCTCGGATCAGGACGATTCTGGTCCATGGATGCGCGAGACGTTTCCAGATCTCTTCTACATCGTCAGTCCGGGCGGCTACGGTGCGGCCACCTGGACGGCGATCCATTCCGTTGTGGACGGTATTGATAACACCACGATCCGCAACGAATGGCTGGCTGAGCATGTCCAACAGGGTCACGGACCGCTGGGAGCCGAATATCCTGATGTTGCATACGGCATGGAAGGGGACACCCCCTCCTGGCTGAATCTGATCGCCAACGGATTGAGCGTTCCTGAGCGTCCCGACTGGGGTGGCTGGGGTGGACGCTACGAGTCCTATACCCCGAAGTTGGAGGATCTCAATCCCCAAGGGTTCACGGGCGGGGTGCCCGTTCTGCCCGAGACCCGCCCCATCTGGACGAATGCGGTCGATACCTACACACCACCAGTGACCGGGCAGTATGGTCGCTCTCGCAAGCCTGACGAACAATCCTTTTCTGGATATCGGGTGACGCTGTGGAGGTGGCGCGACGCGATCCAAAACGATTTTGCGGCACGCATGGACTGGTCCGTGAAATCGGTTGCCGATGCCAATCATGCACCAGTTCCAGCGCTCAACCACCCGTCTGAACTCACCGTGAGATCGGGTGCAGGGTTTCATCTGGACGCCAGACCCACGCGCGACCCCGACGGTGACAGTCTCACCTTCTATTGGTTCAACTATCCTGAAGCCGGAACCCTGAAGAATCAGCCGGTGAAGATCCAGAGCGCGGAGAATATGGCGAGAGTCTATGTCGTGGCACCGCAGGTCACTCAAACGGAAACCCTGCATTTCATTCTCGAGGTTACGGATCGAGCATCCCCCGCACTGACCCGCTATCAGCGTGTGATCGTCACCGTGCAACCTTAGAAGGGAATCGACGGAGGGATCGGCGTGGGATGGATTCAGCAAGCAGAACCCCTACAAAATGAGTGCGTCTCCGGTAGGGGTCGGGTTCACCCCGACCCGTTTGAGCTGGGAGAGCGGTTGCTGGAGGGGAACATGTGCAAGCGGTGAACGGGAATTGGCGAAGGAGTGAGCGCGGGGATGGATTCAGCAAGCTGAACCCCTACCAAAAGAGCGTGTTCCTTGTAGGGGTCGGGTTCACCCCGACCCAGTTGTGCCGGAACTACATCCGTTGTTAGCAATCAAGTTCGATGAGGTCGTTTACGGTTGGAGCCAGATTCCATTCAACGCGTGGAAATCGTCCATTGATGAGGAGAGATGCGAACTGGGGCCGAAACGCGGTGCTGCAATACCAGCCGGTCCATTCTTGATTTCGCGGAACCAGCCTTTTTTTGTAAGGATTCATGAACATGTAGAAGGCGAAAGACTCCAGCGATGCATCTGATCGTAGTTGATGATCAAAGAAGTTTCGTTGCCACCGCAAATGATTCATACCGACGGAGTGTTTGAGCTTTGTTTTCGCTTTTGAAATAACCCTTTGAAGCTCAAGTGTTTCTCCAAGTGAAAAGAGTAGATGGAGATGGTCGGGCATGATGGTTGCACAGTAGAGATTCCAGTCCTTGGATTTATGCATCTTAATCAACTCCCGAAGTCCCATTGTGTGCATTGTGTTGGTGTTAAATGCAGAGACCCTCTGGTGAGTGCAAAAGGTTACAAAGTAACGAGCGTGCGGAGTTGATACGCGTCCTTTGGAGAGCCTGCAAGTCTGCCGGTAGTGAGGAGAGGAAGAGGGCATACTCTGAAGGTGTCTTTAAAAAACGGATTCAGCAAGCTGAACCCCTACAATATGAGTGCGCCTCCGGTAGGGGTCGGGTTCACCCCGACCCGTTTGAGCTGGGAGAGCGGTTGCTGCAAGGGAACAGGTGCAAGCGGTGAACGGGAATGGACAGAGGAGTGCGCGCGCGGATGGATTCAGCAAGCTGAACCCCTACAAAAAGCGTGTTTCTGGTACGGAACCGACGCTCTCCTGCCAGCTAACGAAATCCAATGGAAATCAGAAGATCGTCCATCTTTTTCAGAAGCATGTGCATTCCGATGGCATGGAATCTGTGATAACATTTGAAGATCAGCCCTGTGATCCAGCGTTTACTGGTCTGAGATCACGGAACGTTTCTTTCATGTTTAACCCGTATCGCCATGTCTGTTACTGCCACATTGGAAACCCTGAATATCCCAACCTATGGATTGGGACAGCCTGAGAAAAATCCGGTCTTTTTCGAAAAACGTGTCTACCAGGGTTCGTGCGGCAAGGTGTATCCGATACCACTCATCGACAAGGTGGAACAGGATCATGCTCCGACACCTGTGCCGTACCAGGCGGCGCGACTGGAGAACGAATACCTGCGACTGGTGATGTTGCCCGAGATTGGGGGACGCATCTTTCTCGGGCAGGACAAGGCAAATCAGGACTACGATTTTTTCTACCGTCAGGATGTGATCAAACCCGCTCTCGTTGGCCTGGCGGGTCCCTGGATTTCCGGCGGAGTCGAATTCAACTGGCCGCAGCATCACCGACCGGGCACCTACCTGCCAACTGATGTGGCTATCGAAGCGGAAGCAGATGGGGTCTACACCGTGTGGATGAGTGAACACGATCCGCTGAACCGCCTGAAGGGCATGCACGGCATCCGCATCCGACCAGGCAGTTCCCTGATCGAACTTCGCGCCCGTCTTTACAACCGCACCGCGCATCACCACACCTTCCTCTGGTGGGCCAACGTAGCGGCGCGCGTGCATGAGCACTACCAGAGTTTTTTCCCAAGCGATGTGCACTATGTTGCCGATCATGCTGTTCGGGCAATGTCCTCGTTCCCGGTTGCCGATGGGGACTACTACGGCATCGATTATGGGAAACGTGCAGGGCAGAACGACCTGACCCGCTATGCAAACATCCCCGTGCCGACCAGCTACATGGTGTGCCAGACTCAATTTGATTTTTTCGGAGGATACGATCATGACGCCGGGGGTGGATTTGTGCACGTGGCAAACCGCCATATCAGTCCGGGCAAAAAACAATGGACTTGGGGCAATGACGAGTTTGGCTGGGCATGGGACCGCGAACTCACCGACACCAATGGCCCCTACATCGAGCTGATGGCTGGCGTATACACCGACAACCAACCCGACTTCAGTTACCTCGCACCCTATGAGACCAAGACCTTTTCCCAGTTCTGGTGGCCTTATCAGAAGCTGGGACCCGTGCAGCAGGCCAACAAGGATCTCGCCATTCGTATGGTTGTGGACGAGCACGGTGCGATTGATCTTGGGGTCGTTGCCTCTCGTCGTATGGACGACTTGAGGCTCCTGCTGCGTGAAGGGGATCAAATCATTCTGGAAACCCCCATTTCGGTGGCTCCCGACCAAGCCTGGCAGGCGCAATCGGGACTGCAGCTGACGGGTGATTCCGATGTGGCGCTGCATTGCCAGTTGGTGCAGAATGGAGACACCCTGCTTGAATATCGTCCCGTGCGAAGGGATACCCTGATGCGCGACCGTGAGCTGGCGACGGAACCCGCCATGCCCGAGGCGATGGCGTCGAGTGATGAGTTGTATTTCACAGGGGAACACCTGGAGCTGAACCGCCATCCGACGCGCTACCCCGAGCTGTACTGGGAGGAAGCCCTGCGGCGGGACCCGGACGACGTGCGCTGCCACATCGCACTTGGCAAACAAACGCTGCTGCGGGGGAGGTTTGATGCAGCATCCGCCCACCTGGAGGCGGCAGTGCGGCGCCTGACCGCGCGCCATCCAAATCCAGAGACCGGGGAAGCGCACTACTATCTCGGTCTCACACGACGCTATCAGGGGCACTTTGGCGAGGCTTATGAGCGGTTCTACAAAGCCACATGGGACTACTCCTTCCGGGCCTCAGCGCATTATGAACTGGCCTGCCTTGAACTTCGAAGGGGTACGGTATCGGGCGCGATTATGCACCTGGATTCCGCTCTCGAAACCAATGCCACCAGCAACAAAACCCAGGTGCTCCGGGCCATCTGCCTGCGCCGGTCCGAAGACAGGGTCGCGGCGAAGGCACAGTTGCAGCAACTGCTGGCGCTCGATCCGCTCGACCACTGGGCATTGGCGGAGTTGCATCGTCTCGACCACGGAACATGCAAACTGTCTGCGCTCAGTCGCAACGATGCGCAGACCGCGCTCGACATTGCATACGACTATGCGGATGCAGGGTGCATCGAAGAAGCGATTGAAGTGCTGGAGCATCACCACGCAGAAGCAGTGATTCCGGTGCAGGTTCCCAATCCGATGGAACGCAGTCCATTGACGCACTACACGCTCGCCTGGCTGCAGGCTGGGCTGGGAAACGAGGTGGCTGCATCTGCCACTCTGGAGCACGCCCGGGCACAGTCCGCCGACTACTGTTTCCCCTCGCGCCTGCATGAAATGGTCGTGCTGCAGTGGGCGCTGGACCAAGAGGGAGCTGATCGCAATGCCGCCTACGGATTGGGCAATTTTTATTATGACAAGAAGCGGCACGACGATGCGATTGCCGCCTGGGAACAGGCACGACAGGCGGACGATGCCTTC
The DNA here is from genome assembly GCA_040224245.1 of Puniceicoccaceae bacterium. Taxonomy (NCBI): domain Bacteria; kingdom Pseudomonadati; phylum Verrucomicrobiota; class Opitutia; order Puniceicoccales; family Puniceicoccaceae; species Puniceicoccaceae bacterium. The sequence goes on from JBEGIR010000074.1 coordinate 9,704, forward strand.
GCGCCCGTGCATCGCAATCTGGGCATTGCCTTTTGGAATGTGAGGCGGGATGCAGTGAAGGCACGCAAGAGTTACGAACAGGCCCTGAAGCGAAATCCGGCGGATTCACGCTACGTAGTGGAATACGTGCAGTTGTGTGAACGACTTGGCGATTCTGCAGCTTCCCGTCTGGCCTTTCTGGAGAACAAACGGGAGTTGGTGCTTGAGCGGGACGATGCCACCGTGGAACTCGCGTCGCTTTACAATCAAACGGAACAACCCAAGCGGGCACTCGATTTGCTGAACTCCCGCAGTTTTCACCCGTGGGAAGGGGGCGAAGGCAAAGTGCTGCGACAATACACAACGGCCCACCTGCAGATCGGTAGAGCAGCCTTGGAAGCGGGAGACGCAGTGAGTGCACTTGAGCATTTTGATCAGGCGATGGAAACTCCGGACAAGCTCGGTGAAAAATATCACCCCCTGCAGGCGAAAGCAGATGTGTCCTACTGGCAGGGAAAAGCGTTGCAAGCCCTTGGTGAACAGGAGCAGGCAAACGCCCGTTTCGAAGCGGCAGCGGCGGAATCCGGCGACTTTCTCGGTATGGCGGTAACGGCGTTTTCCGAACTCACCAGCTACAAGGCGCTTGCCTTGCGCGAACTCGGTCGGCATGGCGAAGCTGAGGCCATCGTCGAAGCCATGGCGATCTGGGCAAAGGCTGAGCTGAAGAAGCCGGCCAACATTGACTATTTTGCCACCTCGTTGCCAAATCTGCTGGTCTTTGAGCAGGATCTCGAAGCCAGCAAAAAGGAGCGCATGCAACACTTGCTGGAGTGGTGTGCTGCCTACCCCAATGCCGTTTGATCCCCGGAACAACGATCTTTCATCCAAGCCGTAGGGCCGGTGCTCGTCGCCGGCCGCAACACCCATGTTGTATTGCGCGAGTGCAGTCAGTACGAGCCCAAAATGTCCATTTGCTGCGCGCAACAGGTTTTTTGTGGGTGTTCCTTGAACCTGTTATGCTGGTTCTGGTTTTGTTTACTGAACAGAAACGTAGGGTCTTCGCTAGCCGGAGACCTCAGTTACCTCACAAGATGCGGCATCATGGTGAACGCGAGTCCTACGGAAACGTGATTGATGATCAGTGCTTTTAACAAGAATGAGTATCAGTTATGCCAGCCGACGCAGCACACTGAGGTAGTTCCACAGTGGACCCGCTACGCCCTTTTTGCGCAGGCGCCTGGCCACGGCGTCAAATTCCGGACTTTTTTCGAGGTTGACCCAATTCGGTGACTGCTCCGCAAACTCGGCAATGCGGGCTTCGAGGTACTCCACTGTCAATCCCGGAGCGATGTAGTAGGTCGGGCGCAGCAGGTGACTGGCCTCACAGCCGCAAGCCAGTCCTCTGGGTGTCGTGGAAGCGTTTTCGTTGTCCATGAAGCGATGCAGGTGCGTCTCGGGATAAACGCGCATTCCGACTGCGGGGAAATACAGGGCACCCGGGATGCGTTTCGAGTTCTCGAACGATTCGCCCAGGGTTGCTTCGGTCTCTCCGGGGCCTCCAAAAATCACGAAGTGACAAAAATCAATGCCCACCTCCCTGGCGAGCTGCGAACTGTGCCGAATATCTTCAAAACTGAATGCTTTGCCATAGGCTTGCAGTACAGAATCACAGAGGCTGTCCGAACCAAATTCGATGTGCTGCAATCCCGCTTGCTGGAGCAACTGCAACTGCTCTTGGGTGATGTGTTTCGGGCGCATGAAACATCCCCACGGCAGCGGGGTTCCGGCCTCGATCAGGGCTTCACTGACTTCGCGCACATGTTCGGCAGAGGTATTGAAGACCGAATCCACAATAAACACATACTTCGCTCCGCAGGATTTCAGCATCTGAAATTCTTCCGCAATCGCCTGGCCCGAACGGCGGCGGTAACGCTTGCCCTCAATGAGCGGATAGGTGCAATAGCAACACTTCAGCGGGCAACCCCGCTGGGTTTGCACATTTGCCATTCCACCATCGCGCAGATAGTACTCCATGACTTTTGAGTCGCGCACGGGGGCGGCTTGCGGGGCCTGTAAGAGACGGTTCACCGGATTGTGGCGCAACTGCCCCTGTTCACGATACACCAGCCCTGGAATGCGGGCGGGATCGACCCCATTGGCAAGATCCACCAGTGCGATCTCACCTTCCCCAACGATGCCAAAATCAGGATTGCAGTAGGTGAACAGGGTTTCGGGCAGGATCGAGAAGCCACTGCCGCCGAGAATGATCGGCACATTGCACGCTTCGCGGATACGGTCCACGAGGTCTTTCACCGCATCTACAAAAAATTCCCGTACATTGATGCGCACGTCATCAATGTTGCGCAGGGAAATGGCGATCAGGTCCGGGGCATGATCCCGGAGGGATTGCTGCACCGCTTCCATGGAAACCAGATTCAAATCGGCCCATTCGGTGCGGTGTCCTGCCCGCCGCAGGGCATCATCGAGGTATGCCAGCCCCAGAGGAAATACTTTGTAGGGGTTGTCGTAGGTATTGGGATTGAGCAGCAGGATCGTTTTCACGGGTGAACCAGGTGCGCCATCCTTCGGTCAACTCCAGTTTGAGCCAAGTCAAAAGTGCGGCAAGCACCCGGCGTGGCAGCCGTTTGTTCAGCTCATAACTCTGAAAACGGTGAAAATGCCCATGATTGCGCCGTCCCCATGTACCGCGCCGCATTCGACCCCGGGCGATTGCGGTCAGGCGTCGATTGTAGGCGCGAATGATGCGAAATGCGGGAGTTGCGTATCTTCCGGCAAAGGAGGGAATGGTGAATGCGTGGTGGCCGATCTTGTAGGGTTGCGATACGATGCCCAGATAATAGGTCCCCAGATCCAGTCGAAAGGCGAGATCCATCAGCTCAAAATCTCCCATGTAGAAGTATTTGTTTTCGTAAATGGCCTCAAACCATCGCTGATAACTCGTGCGAAAGCGCTCGTTCTGCATCGCGATGCGGTCCTCAACGGAATTCCCCGCGCGTTCATTCGTGATGAGGTCTACCGCACTGCAGGTGGTGTAGGCTACCCAGTCCAACCCCGGACTGTAGAAGGGATCGATAAAACCCGCAGCATCCCCGACCATGCAGAATCCATCTCCAAAGAGTGTGTCGCTGAAGTAGGGCAGTTTCCGTCGATGGTGCAGATCCTCTTCTGACAGATCGGCATTGGCGATCAGCTCCCGAGCGACGGGATGCTGCTCCAGCACCCCCCGTAGTTTGTTTTTCAGCCCGCTGGCCCCGCTGAGGTCGACGCGACGCTCATCGTAGACGATGCCGATGCTGACATCCCCGCCCTTGAGCGGGATGCACCATGCCCACCACCCATCGCCGACAAAGTGATTGGTAGCCGTGTAGCGTGTCCCTTTGCAGCGGCTTGCAAATCCGTTACACTGCTGTCGCAGCCTGGGAGCATCAAGGGATTCGACTCCCTTCCAACGGCTCCAGATCGAAGCGATTGGGTGGCGGTCATTGCGATGATAGGTCCCCAGCTTTCTAGCCAGCATGCATTGGGAGCCTCCCGCATCCACGACCCATCGACACTTGAGGGTTGTGGGTCCATCAGGCCCCTCCAGAGACAGTTGCTGCATGCCTCCCGGCTCCAGCTCCACCGCAACAACCTTGTGTTCCCGCAGGAGCTGGGCACCTGTGCCCACCGCCAGTTTGAGCACATGTTCATCAAGTGTTGAGCGGTCCACCTGAAATCCGGGCAGGCGAACGTGGTATTCCGGTCCGATTTCGCTGCAGCTGGTCCAATCGGCATCACTTTGCTGGTAAAACCAGAAGCGCAATCCCTGTTTTATGAGATGTTGCTCGTTGAGGTACCGGCCAAGTCCGAGGCGCTCGTTGAGAAAATAGGAACTCATCTCCACCGTCGATTCCCCCACACGGCGCTTGAGCACAGCATCCCGCTCAATGATGCAGACCTTCAGTTGCGGTTGTTCGCGCAGCAGCATGAGCGCGGTTGCGCTGCCGGAGATGGAACCTCCAATGATGGCTACATCGAGGGAAATCGTGGGTGTTTGCATGGTGAGCGGTTTGCAGGTGAATTGCGCTAACAGGAATTCGGGTTTTCCAAAAAATCAACGTCACCGCTTCAGATCTGCCAATTCCTCCTCTTGACATGTCACCTGCACCTTACCAGATTTTGCGCTTTCGTCATCATCCCACACCCATATCCTCCGTATGAAAGATGTCATTGTCATCGGCGCCGGACCGGGCGGATCCACCTTGGCAACGTTACTCAGTCAGTCTGGATTTCAGGTATCCTTGCTCGAAAAACAGTGTTTTCCCCGTTTCAAAATTGGGGAATCCCTGCTGCCACGGGGAAATTCGGTGCTGAAACGCAGTGGAGTCTGGCCGCTCATCGAACAGGCTGGATTTCCCCAAAAATGGGCGGCGGAATTCACGCATGGAGATGGTCGTGAACGCGTGCACAACGTTTTCGCGCAAGGCCTGCTTTCGGGTTGGGACTATACCTATCAGGTGGACCGGGCACGGTTTGACAGCCTGCTGCTCGATCACGCGCGATCCAGTGGTGTTGAGGTGCTGCAACCAGTGCAGATCCGGGAGGTCCGCGAAATTCCCGGCAGGGGCTGGTCGATTGCGGCCACCGATGACAGTGGGCAGGACCATGTACTAAAAGCCCGTTTCCTCGCCGATGCCAGTGGACGCGCTTGCGTGCTCGCCCGCCACCTGGGGCTGGGCAAGCGCGACATCCAGCTTCCGTCACGCATGGCGGTGTTTTCGCACTTCACCGGAGTGCCGCGGGCCAAGGATCGCTTTGGAGGAGATATCCGCATCGTGCGCATTCCTCGTGGATGGTTTTGGGTCATTCCGATTGACGCGGAGCGGACCTCGGTCGGACTCGTGTTTTGCCAGAAGGACCGCTCACGGGGCATCACTGCCGAAGCATTTTTTCACGACCAGATTGCCAGGCACCCGCTGATGCGAAAATGGATGGCGGCGGCCAGGGCGCAGATGGAATTCCACACTGATGCCGACTTCAGCTACATTCACTCCAGCTTCGCTGGGGATCGCCATGTTCTGCTCGGGGATGCAGCTGCCTTTCTTGATCCTGTTTTTTCTTCCGGAGTTTATCTTTCGCTCGAAGCCGCCAGCAGCAGCGCGGACATGATCTCATCAGCGCTCCGGAAAGGGAAATGCCTGAGACGAGGTGAAATCCGCCGGTACGAACGCAACTATCTCAAGCGATTGAAAACCATGGAGTCCCTGATTCGGGTATTTTATGACGAACGGCAGTTCCCGGTTTTCATGAATCCCCGACCGCTCTTCCAGTTGCCCGAGGCGGTGAACTCCATCGTGGCCGGACATACCCTGCTCCCGTTTGCGCTGCGCTGGCGTTACGCGCTGTTCCTTGGAATCTGTAAACTCAATCGTTATGTGGATGTGGTGCCACCGGTTTCGCTGTAAGTCCCTGATACAGTGTCTTTCAATTTGCTTTACCAAAATCTGACGTTTCCGTATGCTATTGCTCTGACAAACGGCAAACCCTGACACAAAACACAGAATTATGCACCTTTCGGAAGACTCCACCGACTCCCAGTTGCTCAAGGATAAACTCAGCGCCTATCCAGATGCACTGGCCCAGCGGGTATTGGAGTTTCGCAGCGCACCTGACGCCACCCTTGCGTCAGAAATTGTGGTCGACATTCTGCGCTACCACGAACCGGACCGGTTCACTGCACTTTACGCCGAAAAAGGTGATGCACTCGCCCTCATCGAGGATCTTGGAATGGATTCCCTGACCATGACTGAGATTGCCTTCGAAGCGGAGGATTTTCTGGACATTACGATCACAAATGAGGACATGATCGCCATGCAGACGGTGGCGGACCTGAAGTCCTACATCGTCCGGGCGATTTCCTGAGTGCCTCTGTTTTGCGATCATGGCACACGGTTTCACTTCATCCCCGGTCGTGGTCACGGGCCTCGGGTTTATCACCAGTATTGGGAATGATTCGAACGAGGTGAGTGAAAGCCTTAGCTCCCTGAAACACGGACTGACCCCGGTCACCTTTCTCGATAATCCTGCCTTGCCCGTCAAGCTGGTGGGATCGATCAAGGGATTTGAGGTCGATTCGCCCTATTATCAGAAGTGGAGTGCGCCCGAGCGCTATCAGGCGCCCAAGGAATTGCTGCGTGGGCTGCCGCCACATGGACTTTATGCCTATGCTGCAATCGAGCAGGCACTCGAGGATGCGGGCATTTCAACCTCAGATCTGCGGGATGATCGCACCGCCTTTTACTGTGCTTCTGCAGGCTCGGCCTTCTTGCTGCACCACCACCTGGCCGAAATGCATCGACTGAAGGGGCAGCGTGGTTCGCCCTTTGGAGTGGTCAGCACCATTGCGGGCACACTCAACTTCAACTTGGGCGCACACTACGGTTTCAAAGGAGGCAACTGTGGGTTTGTTTCGGCCTGTGCATCCTCAGCACACGCGCTGGGTCACGCCATCGATCAGATCCGCCTTGGCCGAGTGGACCGCGTGGTTGTTGTGGGTGCCGAAGATGTGAACGCCGAGTCCATCCTGCCCTTCGCGGCGATGCGTGCACTCAGTACACAGGCTATTCCCGAGCGCGCCTCCTGTCCGTTTGATCGGCAGCGCAATGGGTTTGTGGCCAGCGGAGGTGCAGTTGCCCTGATTCTTGAAAACGCATCCACTGTGGGTTCAAGTGCGAATCCCTATGGGGAAATCATCGACTGGGCACAATCCTGTGACGGGTTCAATCCGGCAATTTCAGACCCACAGGGACAGGGCATCGCGTCTTCGATGCGCCGGGTGCTGCAATCTGCGGACATGGATGCGGGCGAGGTCGACTACCTGAATGCCCATGCCACTTCGACGGTACAGGGTGACCGCTCGGAAGCGCGTGCCATCTGTGAGGTCTTCGGTAAGCATGGCTTTCACCCCAGGGTGAGCAGCACCAAGGGACTGACCGGGCATCCACTCTCCATGGCGGGTGCAATGGAGACTGCGTTTTGCATGCTCGCGCTGCGACAGGGCTTTACCCCAGGCAATGCGCACCTGCAATCCGTCGACCCGGACGAAGTGGGTGAACTCCACCTGATTTCCACCACCGAGTCCATCCGTCCGCAACTCATCCTGAAAAATTCCTGCGGATTTGGGGGCAGTAACGTGTCGCTCCTGCTTCGACCATGGAACTAGATGCCAGGCTCACAACACCACGGCGTTGGCACCTTTGGCTGCAGATCCTGGTCATCCCGGGGTTGGTCTTGCTGGGATTGCTGCTCATCGCTCTCGGTTACGATTGGCGAGTCTGGATCCAGCAGCCCAATCCACAGGGCTACCTGCTGTTTTTTGTCTTTGTCTGCCTGTTGCCACTGATTGCTTTCCCCATCAGCGCATTCTACGTCTTTGCCGGACTCGCGTTTCCACCCTTGCAGGGGTTGCTGCTTACCGCAGCCGGATTATTGGTAAACATGAGCCTCGGATACTGGATCGGACGACGTTTTCTGCACCAACCCCTGTCGAGCTACCTGCAGAGAACCCGGTTCAATCCGGCCTTGATTCGGGAGGGCAACCTATTGCGCATGACGGTGCTGATCCGTTCCGTTCCGGGTGTTCCCTTTTTCATGCAGAACTATGTGCTGGGACTGGCAAAGACACCCTTTTGGGCTTATCTCTTCATTTCCTGGAGCATCCAGTCGATCTATTGTGCGGGCACCATCTTTTTGACCCATTCCGGTATGCGACTCGACAGCCCGGTCCACGCCGTGCTGTTTGTTGCAATCGCCATCCTGCTTTTCGGACTGATTGGCTTTTTGAAGAGTAGGCTTGCGCGAAAGCTACCATCTGAGATTGACTCAAATCCAACAAACCCCTTTTAACACCCATATGAGCGAGAGCATCCATGAGCGTCTGAAGCAAATCATTGTAGAAACCCTGAACCTTGATGACGTTGTGCCAGAAGAGATCGCTAACGATAAACCTCTTTTCGAAACGGGTTTGGGACTCGATTCCATTGATGTGCTTGAATTGGTCGTTCGCATCGAAAAGGAGTATCAGGTCAAGATTGAAAACAGTGAAGCTGCCAAACAGGCACTGCAGAGCGTGAACAGTCTTGCCACCTACATCGAAGCCGCTCGTCAATAGCCCCGCCACACGTTTTTCTGATATTCCAACCCAACCGACTTTCATCGGTGTCCACATTCCCTACTTACCTTCAGTGTGCATCCAGCATCACTCCCATGGGTGATGAGAGAGAAACCCATGCGCGATTGCTTCGCGGGGAGCGTTCTCTGCGCATGACTCCGGTGTTTGGCTCGAGTGGAGATAGGGTCCCACTCTCCTGCCTGGGTTCCATCGAAGCGAGTCTGCCACCCGTTTGGATGTCACATCTGGAGCGTCTTCTGGAGCACCTTCCGAAGCGAAAATGGGGTCATGCAGGCTACCCGATTGTGGTGACCAGCAGTAATTTCGGCATCGGCCACATGCTCGCCTATCAGCAGGGCGGAGCGCCGGGGCACCTCGCGATTGCCCAGGCGCATACAAGCATTCGTGAGATCTGCCAACACTTTGCCTGGGGTCCGGAGGTCTCGATACTCTCCCACGCCTGCGTCAGTGCAGACATCGGCATGCTTTTTGCCAATCGGCTGCTGCGCAATGGTGTTGCGCGAGAGGTGCTTTGTTTCAGCTTTGATTTTCTGAGTCCGTTTGTCAGTGGCGGTTTCTACAGCCTGAAGATTCTCAATCCTGCGTTCCCTGCTCCCTATGCGGACCAGGAGGTGGGTTCCATCGGACTGGGGGACGGCGCAGCGTTTGCCGTGCTCAGCTGTGAACCATCACCCTTTGCGATTCGCTTCCAACAAACCTACAACGAAATGTTTCACATGACTGCTAATCAGCCAGATGGGGCTGGCTTTCGCCACGCACTGACTCGCATTCGCGAGCGGATCGACGGGCGACGGGTGTGGGTCAAGGGGCATGGCACTGGCACGCGGGATGCCGGCAAACTTGAAGCCGAGTCGGTGCAGGCCATTTTTCCCGATTCACCTCTGGTGGGTTGGAAGGGAGGTATCGGCCATACCCTCGGCAGTTGTGGATTGGTTGAGTTGACGCTCGCCATGCAGGCGTTACAGAGCGGAATGGCTCCAGGCACCGTGGGCACCAAGGCTCCAACCCTCAGCCCCAATGTATCGCTTGAACCACTGGACACATCCCGATACGACGGTGTGATTCTCTCGAGCAACGCATTTGGAGGCGCGCATGCATCCCTGTTGTTAACCCGCGAATCCCACTAGACCTGAACTCCGCCCATGTCGACTTTGCGTTACGTCCACTCCCTGCACACATTCGGACCCCACGAATCCCTCACTGACAGCACCGTCAAGCAGCTCAAGCAGAACTTCTCCCCTCTGGTGAGTCGACGGTTGACCCGCATGGCGCTCATGATCGGAGAATGCCTGAAGCATGCCTCCATCCCCACCAACGCTTCAGTGATTTACGCCACCACTTATTCCGAGAGCAATTGTCTGGAAAAATATCTCGCCAGTTTCCCCACGCCCAGTCCCCTGATGTTTCAGAATTCCATCCATCCCAGTGGCATGGAACAGGTTTTGATCGCCCGCAAACAAGCCATTGAGGAGTTCCTATGTTTTGCCGGGGCTGACCATATCCTACACTCAGCCTTGATCGCAGCCTGTATGAGTGAGCAACCCGAGCAGTGGTTGATTGTTGCAGAAGAAAAGGCAACCTGGCTGACAGAGGAGGATTGCGCAAGTGCGGTAGATTTTGCGCTCGCCCTTCAGCTGAACGCAAATCCAGATCAGGCCCTCGCAAAACTTGAGTGGAACCCGGCAGACGCAACCGCAGCTGAACAGGATGCGACTACACTACGCCCATTGCAGTTCCTACAGCAGTTGCAGGCGCGACAGGATCTCCACTTGTCGACACAGTCCCTGGGTTCAATGTCATTGCAATGGTTGTAGCGAGCGAGCAGACAGCCAATGAACCGCGCAACCCAGGACCCTCCTGGGGGTTTCGGGTGATTCATTTTTGGGACACGCTGCTTCCCACCCCCGTGGCCCGGTGGGTGCGCACGGGTTGTGCGTGGGTTGCGTTGGGCATCATGCACCGCCAGCGTGCTGCATCCCGCGAATACATGAAAACCGTGCTTGGGCGCCGCGCAGGTCTTCGGGATTGTGCGAAGCAGTTTGACAGTTTTGTCACTTACCTCTGCGACCGCATCTCGACCGCTTTTGGAGAACCGGTCCACTTCGAGTGGGCACCGGGACATGGGCGGGAGTTTGTCGACTTGATGAAGCGAAAGGAAACCATGCTCATGGGCACCTTCCATGTCGGATATTCGGATCTGATGGGTTTTTTCATGGCTGAGTTTGACCGCCCCATTCACATGTTGCGACTGCGACTGGCAAATGCCGAAGACACGGAGCGACTCGAGGCATTTGCGGGGGAGCACGTGAAAATCGTTTGGGTTAACGAGATTGAGGACGCACTGTTTTCGATCAAAGAGGTCATCGCTCAGGGAGGGGCCGTTGCCATGCAGTGCGACCGGGTGCAGCATGCCAGCAAACTGGAGGTTTTCGAGTTTTTGGGGGCGCACCGGTATTTCCCCTTTACGATCTATTGGTTGTCGATTTTGTTCGAAGTCCCTGTTCAGTTCACGATCGCGGGCATACGCTCCACCCGCAACGCTTCGGTCCCCGTCTTCACTTCCCCTGTTTTTCGACCTGTGCAATCCAATCGAAAAGAGAATCTGCAAGCGGCAAAACAACACTTTCAGGGCGTTCTCAAACTGCTGGAACAACAGCTGAAAGCCCAGCCCGAGATGTGGTTTAATTTTGAGCCGCTGAATCCGACGCAACTCCCATGAACCATGAGCGAGTCTGATCCCACAGTTCCGATTCCTGCAACTGAGTCCCAAACATCCGTGCGCCGATCCGGGATGGTGCGTTTGTTGCAACTGGTCGTCTTTTACACGGAATTGGCCATGTTTGGCTTGGGAACCTTCCTCTACAACCTGTTTTGCCTGCTGTCGAGTCTGCTGCCGGGCTGTGAGCGGCGAAGATCATTGCACCAGCGCATCGGAACCCGGCTGTTAAGGTTTTTTCTGTGGATGATTGATGTTTCCAATCTCTGCAAAATTCAACGACCACCACCCGAAGTGCTCCGAAATGTCGGACCGAGCGTGATCATCGCGAATCACACGGGTCTGATGGATGCGATCGTGCTCAACACGCTCTTTCCGAAAGCAGTTTGCATTTTTAAGAGCGGACTTGCACGCAACCCGATCTTTTCCCATGTGCTTCGAATGGGTGGACACTTGCGCAACGACGAGGGCATCGATGTCATCCGCAAAGGGGCCGAGCGAGCAAACACACAGGGGCATGTCATCGTTTTTCCCGAGGGCACCCGCAATCCCTGCTGCACGCAGTTCACTTTCAAGAAGGGATTTGCCCTGATCGCGCAGCGCGCACAACTGCCCGTCACTCTCTTCGCCATTCACAATCCTACTCACGCCTTTTCGAAGGAAATGGGAATTCGTGCTCCGGAACTGCCGTTCACCTTGCGATTTGAGGTCCTTGAAACGCTGGGCATAGAATCTGGCGAATCCATTGATGCCTTTGTGAACCGAGTAGAATCCATCTATCAACAGTGCTTTCAGCCATGACCTGCCTGATTCAAAAATCCCTTCGTGTTGATGCCGACAACGGGTTCACGCATGGCCACTTCGAAGGTCACCCCATCGTTCCAGGTGCTGTTTCCCTGAAGTGGATGCTTGAAACCTTGGCCGAAGCACTCAATCTTCCAAAACTTGAGCGCTTCCGGATACGCAATTTCAAATGCTTGCAGGAGCTTCCACCGCCCTGCGAAGTGACGATCACGGTCTATCAGCGACGCGAACATGTCTATTCGCTCGAACTGCACCGGGGTGAACAGCGCATTGCCTCCGTCGAGGTGGATTATCCGATGTCGACATGAACTGTTCACGATGCCAAGTGGTTGTTCTGATCCCATCCTACAATACCGGACGCATTCTTGCTTCGGTGGTGCGGGAAGCGCTGGGGCGACACGATCACGTCTGGGTACTCGTGGATGGAAGTACGGACGGATCGGCGGATCCCTTACGCACCTGGAGTTCCGAATTTCCTGGCTTTCGGCTGATTGAATTTTCAGAAAACCGCGGCAAGGGAGCAACCCTGCTGGAAGGGGCACGCCTGGCCGTTGAGGCCGGATTCACCCACGGCATCAACATGGACAGCGATGGTCAGCACCCCGCAGCCTACCTTCCCAACTTGGTAGCCTGGGCAGAACGCGAATCCGACGCATTGATCATGGGGCGACCCGTCTTTGACGAAAGCGTACCACTGGTCCGACTGATGGGACGGCAGCTCACCCTGGCGATGACGGACTACGAGTCCGCAGGCTACGGTCTCGGTGACACCTTGTATGGGTTTCGCGTGTACCCGCTGGAGCCGCTCCTGCAGGCTTTCGAACAGACCAAGTGTGCAAGAGGCTATGATTTTGATCCGGAAATTGCCGTGCGCCTGTTCTGGTTGGGCATTCGGCCCGTGCAGGTCTCCATCCCGGTTCGCTATCTTTCAGCGGAGGCTGGAGGCGTATCCCACTTCCACTACCTGCGTGATAACGTCAAGCTCACACTGCTGCATTTTCGCCTTGTTCCCGAATTCCTGTTTCAAAAGCAGCACACGCTCTCACCCCTGATTCGCAGATGGAAGCATGCTTGCGACAACCCCCGAGAGCTTGCAATCTGATTTTTATGGCTCCCGTTCACCATCATTTTTGGCATTGGCACCGCAGCACATTCGTCCTGCCGACAATGCTCGTCCTGGTTGCGGCCCTGTGCCTCAAGCCCCCGGTGCATGCCGAGACCGTCGAACCGCGAAGCGCACAGGAAATTCTCGAAGCCCTGAGCGAATCGCAGCAAAGCGATACCTTTCAGATCCCCTTTCGCGAAGTGCGCCGCTACCAGCTGCGCAAGACGGACATGATCTTTCACGGAACCCTGCGCCTGCTGGAAAACCGGGCCATCAGTATTGAGTACAGCGATCCGGTGCATCGCCTGTTCATTCTGGATGATCAGGGATTGCGCATCCGCGAACCCGAGTCTGGACTGGAGACGGTCGCCCCGGAAGAGGCCGGGGCCATGGTTTCTCTCTTTCTTGATCTGCTGGCGCTGGATATCACCCGGCTGCAGCGCCAATTTTCCATGAGCGTGCTCGAAGACAAACCCGATGGGTGGAAGGTGGAGCTGATCCCCGAAACACGGGAGTTGCATCGCTTTGTACTGGCCATTGACCTTGAGGGAGAGGGGACGGAACTGAAGTCCATCTTTCTGCAGCATGGGCGCTCCCGCTGGAAGCGCATCGAATTTGACACGCTTCCTCAGCCATGGACACCCGACGCTGACAGCCTGCAGATGTATTTTTGAGCCATGCGCCCTGCTTTTGGTACCCGCAATTCTGAGCATTTGAAGTCCACACGTAACCTGTGGCGCATTCTGCTCGCGTTGCTCCTGCTCGTGGTTGCAGCACTCGCACTTCGCACCGACTGGAAGCACGCGTTTTCAACCGATATTTTTGATCTGCTCGATTCCGATGCGGCGATGGATGCAGAGACACGTCAGGCACAGGAGGTGTTGCGCACCCGACTCTCGCGCGAAGTGGTAATGGCAGTGCTTCCGGGGGAGGCAGTGCTTCCGGATGGATTTCGCAAGGCATTTCTGGAAACTGCCGTGCAACTCCCCTCTTTTGCCTCGGTGGCTTCAATGGACTCGATGCAACTCGATACCGAATGGACTTCGCTGTGGTTTGAGCATCGAATCGAACTGCTGTTTCCCCTTTGGCTGACCCAGCACCTGCCCGCAGCCTCTTCAGTGAATGCCGAGCAGATGAACGCCCTGACAGACGCAATCGTGCAGCGGCTCGATGCCTTCTTGTCCCAGCCCGAGAGCATGGCCTACGAAGCCATGCTGCCAAAGGATCCGTTGCTGCTGTTACCCCGAGTCATGGATGTGCTCGCCCAGCCTGCTGCGGTGCAGCAACATACCCGCGCGCTGGCATTTTCTGCAAAACTTGCCAGCCATCCAACGGCCGATGGAGTGCAAGATCAACTGCTCGCGGATCTGGACATGCTGCAGCTCTGGACCACTCAGCAACTCGGATCACAGGCCCAGTTGCTCGACACCGGCTTCCACCGCTATGCGATGGAAAGCAAATCGGGTATCCAATCGGAAATTTTCCGTCTCAACCTGCTCTCTCTTGCATTAACACTTACCATCGCATTCCTCTTTCTGAGAAAGCTGATTCTGCTCATCCCCGTTGTTTGCGTGGTACTGAGTTCGGTGTCTTGCGCCCTGGTGGTTTCCCTGCAACTGCTGGGCACCCTGCACATCCTGGCACTGGTGATCGGTTCCATTCTCGTTGGCGTTGCAGTGGATTACGGCTTTCACATCCTGTTCAAACGCGAAGAGCTTGGAGCCACCAGCTTTCGCGTCACCCTGCGCCAGATCCGCCTCCCGCTGGCAACCAGTTGCCTCTCCACTGTCTTTGGTTTTCTCGTGCTGCTGGGCAATCCGGTATCAGCGATTCAACAGGTAGGGGTGTTTGTCAGCCTCGGCCTCGGTTTTGCAATGGGGATCAGTGTGCTCGCCGCGCTTGCGTTTGATTTTCACGGAGAAGTGCACTGGTCCCGCCGACTGGGTTACACGATGCCCCTCCCGAGTCACCCGGCGTGGAAAGCAGTGCGCTGGGTTGTGGCAGTGGCATGTCTGTGCCTTTATCTCACCCTCAGCACTCATCGTGATTCGATTGAAGATCTCCAGATTGAACTCACACAGGCGCCCCGGCAGGATGCCGCCCTGCGTTCCCTTCTGGGTCAGGAAGTGGGAACGCGTTACTGGATTACGCTGGGAAACAGCCTGCAACAGGTCATTGACCGACAGGCAGAACTGCAAACCTCAGTGGAGGGCGGGGAGAACGCTGCCAAACTCTTTCACCTTGCGAACATTTTGCCAGACAGCCGTGCGCTGCAGGGATTTCTCAACTTTCGCAACCTGCACGCCGACGCATTTGAACAGAGCCTGCGTCGATCCATGGAGCTCGGAGGATATGATCCGGATGCATTTGACGCATTTTGGCAGAGCTGGCACCGCACGATGAACGCTTCCACCGGCCCGGAGGCATGGGAAGACCGCTATCGCGAACTGGCCCGCACTTTGCCCTATCCACTGGATTTTCTGGTCAATGGAAGCGATGGCAGCTACTGGGGTACCACACGGGTGAAGTCCGCTGTCCCAGTGCCGTTTGAATCCGCAGAGCACAGTTTCGAACTCGCACCGTTAAAAGCACTCAACCGAGCCTTTCAAAGCTACCGTGTCGGGGTTGCGGGTTCACTTCAGATTTCCCTGATCGTCATCAGTGCTGCCGTGCTTCTGGTCTTCGGACCGCGCCAGGCCCTCCGCATCCTGCAGGTGCCCGTGCATGCGGTGTTGGCCACGCTGGCGATGTTTTCACTGATCGGAGAGGCAATTACCTTGTTTCACCTGATCGGACTGCTACTCGGCATCTGTCTAACGCTCGATTACGCCATTTTTGCAGCCAAGCGCTCAGGGGCCTCACCCATCTCCATTCGCGCTTCTGCCATTACAACCATGGCCTCCTTTGGCGCGCTTTCACTGAGCCACATTCCCGCAGTGGCTGACCTTGGCACGACAGTCTTGTGCATTGCATGCATCGGGCTGCTGCATACAGAATGGAATCTACGCCTCTATCATGAACCCAACGCTTGAATCCTGGAAGCAACACCCCATCGAATCCCTGCTCCCCCACACACCACCGCTGGTCCTGCTCGACCGCATTGTGAAACTGGCAGCGGAGTCGATTCGCTGTGAAACCCGCTTTGTGAATGACGGCTTCTTCCAGGATGCAGAGGGAGTGCCTGTTGCCTGGGCAGTGGAGATTGTGGCCCAGGCTTGTGCAGTGATGGTTGCGATTCAGTGCTACGGAAGTGGAATCACACAGGGACGCTTGCTCAAGTGTCGATCATTCGAATTCCATGCTGCCCATCTCCCCTATGATGCCCTGCTTGAAGTTGATGCGCAGCTTACAATGAAAGGGGACAGCGGGTTGTGGTTTTTTTCGGGAGCAATTTCGGACCCGGCGGGAACGCAACTTGCGGAAGGGGAAATGACGATACAGGTGCAATGACTTCCCTGCTCACCAGATGGGAGCGCATCGTCTCCCGCAAAGGGGATTGCATCGCACTTCTTGGATTCCCCGAAAACCAGCAACTGAGTTTTCGTGAGCTGGATGCATTGTCACGGGAACAGGCAGCTTTGCTTTGCCAGAACTTGAAGGATCCGGCCTCCAGCATCGTCGCCATTCAGATGGAATCCCGGATCGACTGGATGATCTCCTTCCTTGCGGTTCTACGAGCTGGAGCGATGGTGTTGCCGATCGATGCGACCAGCACTGCATCGGAATGTGAGCGCATTCTCTCACACATGCGCTGCAATGCCTGGTTCTCCCGCAGCGGACTGCAGCACTTGCGAGATGATACCCACCCACAGCTCAAGCGACAGGGGGTCCATCTGTTCAAGGTCACCTCTGGCAGCACTTCGACACCGAAGGTCATTCCCTTCATGCAAGAGCAGATGATGGCCGATGCGAGCAACATTCTCGAAACCATGGATATTCGTGCATCCGACATCCAGTTCGCCACGATTCCGCTCGGCCACTCCTACGGACTCGGCAGTCTGGTTTTCCCTTTTGTGATGCAGGGCATTGCACTGGTCTTCAATTCCATCCCGCTGCCCGGCATCATCGCCCGGGAACTCGATCTCTCCAGAGCGACGGTGATGCCGACGATTCCCGGTATTCTACAGGCTCTCGCCCGTTCTGACAGTTGCCAGCTTCCTTCCACCCTGCGACTCGTGGTTTCGGCAGCCAGTCCCCTCTCAGTTGAAGTGGCACTTGCCTTTGAATCGCGCTTTGGGTTGCGCATCCACAATTTCTACGGTTCGAGTGAAACAGGAGGCATCGCCTATGACTCCACGGGGAACATGCTGGTGTGCTCCGGTGCGGTTGGAGCACCGTTGCGCAATGTGACAGTCGAGATCAGCAAGCGCGGGAGGATTCGAGTGCGAAGTGATGCCGTTTTCACAATCGGAAACCGAAACAGGGAGAAGGGGCAGGGTGTGCAACTTCTGCCTGACTACGGGTCGCTCGAGTCCGGCATGCTCCGCCTGCTGGGGCGCAGCAATCGCACCGTGAAGCACCACGGCAAGCGTCTGGATCTCGCCCAGATCGAACGCATTTTACTCGAACACGATGCCGTGAATGAAGCTTTTGTTGCTTATGATGAGAAACGTCACCGCGTGGTGGCTGCCGTGGTGGGAACGGTTTCATGGGAGTCCTTGTGCCAGTTTGTCGAAACACAGCTTGCCATCTGGAAGCGCCCCAAAGTCATTTGGATCACCACCAACCTGCCACTGACAGCCCGCGGCAAACCGGATCGTAGCGCAATTCTGCAGGGGATTGCATCCGAGGGAAAAAAACTGCAATACTGAACCCTTCGCAAACCGGGAATTTCACGCCTTGTTTTGGTCGTTTCTCAATATTCTCACCAGCCTGATTATCCGTCCATTGGAACCCTTTGATACAGACACTAGCACGAGCACCGCAGTGATACACTACGGTGCTGACTCATCCCGTGTTCACTTTCATGGGAACAGACTCGAAGTGCACCTAAGCGTGCCCATACTCCAAGGTTCGCCCACACATGAATGGATGCGTTCGCCCCGTTTTAGGGGTGAAATCCAGGGACCGTGGCACTTTTTGAAAGACGAACGCACGTTGATCGGTGCAGCCTGCATGGAGCTTGAATCCACTCCAGAGGCTACTGCAAACAAGCTGTATGATGGACTGCTGCAAGCACTGGGTACATACCATCTGCTGCGCATCTGGAACTATATTCCACAGATCAACAAGATTGGGAATTCGGGCATGGAAAATTACCGGAGTTTCTGTATGGGGCGTTCGCACCAATTCACCCGGCATCATCTTCCCATGTGTTCGGCGTCTGCCGTCGGGGTATCCGGCAGTGCGATTGTGATCTACTTCCTCGCTACGCGCGAGCCTGTACGCCACTTCGAAAATCCCGATCAGGTCCCCGCGTATCAGTATCCCACACGCTATGGGCCGCGATCCCCTTCCTTTTCCCGAGCGAGCACCGTCGAGAGGGACGGAAAATCCGCCATCTATATTTCGGGAACAGCATCCATCAAGGGGCACGAGAGTCTGCACATTGGAAACCTCGACCTACAGCTCGCGACAACGCTCGACAACATCGCGATCATGAAGAACCGCACAGGTGCCAACTCCACAGGTGGAAATCCCCTGCTGGATCAATCCTGCATCTACCTGAGAGATGCCAGAAACCTGCAAACATTCCAGTCACTGCTGGGAAAGCACCGCATTGAAGATCCCGACCTTCGCATCCTGCATGCGGATATTTGTCGAGCCGACCTCCTGGTGGAGATTGAAACCCAGCAACCGCTCTGAGTCATTGCTGTGGTCTGCAGAGCGGGTGACTGGAAATCCGAAACTCAGTTAATGCCGCGACCTTCGGACAGAATGCCATCGTAGAACACGATGGTCTGTTTCACGAATCGACTCGACCAATACACCCAGCGGTCGCCTTCGAGGGACGGGGTTTCATGGATGGGCGGATATCCGCGGGTGAGGATAGCCTGTTCCTTGGTCATGCCAAGACGCAGGGTCCCCGAACGAATGTCACTTGCCATGCGCTTCCCATAACCATCGATTGGGGTTGGCTCAGGCGAGAGCATCTTTGCGGCAAACTCCGGGGTGGAAACACCCGTATACTCGGGGATGTTCTCCACCTTGATGTTTTCTCCCCTGACGTTGATGACAAACTCTTTCGATCCCACGCTCACCAGACGCGCCGGGGTATTGATGGGTACCGGTGTTCCACGTCGGTAGTTGGTCGATTTGTAGGTGCCACGTTCGTAATAAAAGGTGAAACGCGTGTAGTATTCACCGCCCACTTCCACATCGCCAATCGGTGGGATGCGGATCGACACACTCGCGGTACTTTCACCGGAGTCCTCTTCATAGGAGCTTGCCGATGACGTTGCAGGTGCTGCGTCATCTGCGGTCGGTTCTCCCGCCTGAATCATGGCCTGAATCACAGATTCCGGCACGTTGGCGGATTTCAGCGCGATGAGACCATCGACGGAAACATCATAGTCACCCGCATCTTTTTCGATGACGGAGATGATGGTTTCCGCTTCAAGACCAGCCTCAACCATTTTGATAATGCTTTCATTGGTGAGTGCTGCCCAGGAGCTGGTGGCGAGCATGAGGAAGCCCAACAGGGCCATGCGAAGTTGCTTCATAAGGAGATGGATTGGGTGATAGAACAGGGTGGGCCACAACGGTGGCATGACCCTAACGACTTACGAGCTTACGCCAATCTACGGTCGGATTCAATGCAAAACAAAGGGGACCCCAAACGGGATCCCCTTGATTTCTCTCTATTCCGACACGGTTCATTCTGCAGCTTCCGGAGTTCCGGTGCACCGCAGAGGAAGCGAATCGAAAAATCGTTTGTGCGAATACCAACCTGTTACCGCGACACCGCTCCGACAGCACGGCGGTACTGAGCCTTTGCCAACAGGTAGCTGTAGTTGGCGGACAGCAGATTTGTGCGTGCTTCAGTCAGAGCCACACGCGATTGCAGCAGCTCGAGCTGGGTCGCCGCACCTGCCTCGTAGCGCACTTCCGCCAGACGCAGGGCTTCCTTCGCCTGTTCGACGACCTTGTTTGCCGCACCCGCGAGTTCTTCTGCTTCCTGCAGGGCTGAAACTGCGCGGCGCACATCCACCTCAATTGTCAGCTGCAATTGCTGGCGATCAAGCTGTGTCTGCCGCAGTTGGGAGCGAGCCTGGATCAGTTTTCCTCGGGTTGCACGGCCGTCGAAGATGGACCATGACGACTGGATGCCTACGCCCCAGCCCTCGTTGGACTCACTGAATGCATCGTAGCGCGGATTCTTCTCCAGTCCGTAGTTTCCATAGACCGACACGGTTGGATAATATCCCGATTTTGCGATATCAATCCCCGCCTCGCGTGCTTCGATCAGCGTATCCAACTGGAGCACTTCCGGACGGTATTGCATGGCCTCAGTCAGTGCAGATGCGAGATCATAGGGCATGGGATCAAAGTTCAGCTCCCCTTCGATCTCACTGCCGTCGTAGGGCAGCATGTCCGTGTTTTGATGACCGATCACGCTGTAGAGTTCATCAATGGCGATGCGATAGTTGTTCTTCGCACGGATGAGAGCAGGTTGGGCATTTGCCAGTTCCACTTCAGCCTGTAGCACATCAAAGCGAGATACCGTTTTGGCTTCAAAACGATCCTGGACATTCTTCAGCTGCTCTTGCAGGTAGTTCACGTTTTCCTGTTCCACCTGGATCTGATCCCGCGCGAGCAGCGCATCGTAGAATCGGAAACTTACCTGATACGCAACCTGTTCGATGGTCGACTTGAGCGCATAAACAATGGCCTCTTCCGCCAGTCTCTGTGCGCGCAACGTTGCGCTGACCTGTCCACCGGAATACACCAGCTGATTGACCTGCAGCCTTACGCTCCAGAATTTATCGGCACCCGTTCCCGGGGCGACGCCTCCGACCACCAGATTTTCATCCTCGAGCGTGTAGCTGGCATTCACACCCACGTTGGGCAGAACAGAGGATTTCAATTCAATGATCAGACCCTCCTGCTCGCGAATCTGCTCCTGCGATTGCTGGATCTGGAAGTTGTGTTCCATCGCGTAACTCAGCATGGAATCGAGGGTGTGGTCCGGGATCGGTGGAGTGTCGGCCCGAGCCACGGTCATCACCGCGCAGGCCGCCACCAAACTGAAAATAAATGGTTTTTTCATGTTCAAAAGCATTGAATATTGGGTTCATGAAAGCCCCCAAGGGCGATCAGATCAGATCGCCACGGGTTCCTCCATTTCAATTTCGACGTGTTTTTTCGCGATCAGCATGTAGAGCGTCGGAACCACAAAGAGGGTGAAAAACGTACCGACCGCCATTCCCCCAACGATCACCAGACCGATTGAATTGCGCGCTTCAGCTCCAGGCCCTGACACCAGCGTCAGCGGAAGGTGCCCGAAGATCGTCGCAAAACTGGTCATCAGGATCGGACGGAAGCGTGTTTGTGACGCTTCGCGGATCGATGTCAGCTTGTCCTTGCCCTGCCGCTGCACCTGGTTGGCAAACTCCACCATCAGGATACCGTTCTTCGCCACGAGTCCCACCAGAGTAACCAGTCCCACCTGGGTATAGATGTTAAAGGTGGTGGTGAAGGAGTCGGTCCAGAACGGCATATTCGGATTGGGCATCTTGAGCACCGTGAAAATGAGGGCACCAAAGATCGCCAGCGGCACGGATCCCAGCAGAATCACAAACGGGTCGCGGAACGAGTTGAACTGTGCGGCGAGCACCAGGAAGATCATCACAAACGCGAGTCCCAGTGTGCTGAGGAATTGAGCATTGCCCCCTTCCTTGCGCAGCTGTCGGGACTCTCCCTTGTAGTCGAGCGAGTAGCCTGCAGGCATGATTTTCGCCGCCTCATCCTCAAGGAAGGTGAGCGCCTCGTCGAGTGAGCGGATGGAAATCCCCGACAGGGTCACCGCGTTCAACTGCTGAAAGCGCACCAGTGAGCGTGGGTCCACACTCTGTTCGATGCGAGCGATCGTGCTCAGGGCGATGAGCTGTCCATCCGGGCCTGTGATGTAGATGTTCTCAAGCTGGTCCGGATTCAGGCGATTCTCACGTTTGACCTGAGGAATGACCTTGTAGCTGCGCCCGTCGATGCTGAAGCGGTTCACATATCCTCCACTCATTGCCGATGAGAGGTCTGCTCCAACCTGCTGCAGGTTGAGTCCGAGGTCGGCCACCTTGTCGCGGTCGATCACGACCTCCGCCTTGGGCTGGTCATATTTCACGTCAATGCGCGGCGGAAAGGCAAAGATGCCGCTCTGTGCTGCCTTGCTCTGCAGTTCCTTTGCAATCTCGAGGATCTTGTCAGGTTCTGCAGTGGACAGGATCACCAGTTCCACAGGGAAGGTTCCTCCACCACTTGGCAGGGCGGGAGGGTTGATCATGAATCCACTCACCCCGGGCACGGTGCTGACACGCTGCTGCACATCTGCGAGCACTTCGGCGGTTGAGCGTTCACGCTGGTTCCATGGCTTTAGAACCATACCCCCAAACCCCATTGCGGGCATGGTGATCTGGAAACTGCGCTCAAACTCGGGCGTCGCCACAAACTCTTCGAACATTTGTTCTGTGAAATGAACGGTCTGGTCGATGGTGGAGTTCGGTGGTGTGTCCACAATGCCAAAAACAAAGCCCTGATCTTCTGCGGGCGCGAGTTCGCGCGGGGACATCTGATACATCAACACGGCCACCAGAGACAAGAGCACCCAGCCTACATAAACGAAGGGTCGATTGGCCAATACCACATCCAGTGATCGCGCGTAGAGGCGTTTCCACCACTCAAAACCACGCGTGATGACTCCGGCAAAGCCGCGTTCACTTTCATCCTGCCGCAGCATACGTGAGGCAAGCATTGGAGAAAGCGTGAGTGCCACAAATCCGGAGATCAGGACCGCACCGGCAAGGGTAAACGCAAACTCGCGGAAGAGGGTTCCGGTCAGGCCGCCCTGCAACCCGATCGGCGTGTAAACCGCTGCGAGCGTGATCGTCATCGCAATGATGGGTCCGACCAACTCGCGCGCTGCGGCAAGTGCCGCTGCGATGGGTCGTTGCCCCATGGCAAGGTGGCGTTCCACGTTTTCCACAGCGACGATGGCGTCATCCACCACCAATCCCACCGAGAGCACAACGGCGAGCAGGGTGAGCAGGTTGATGCTGAAGCCAAACATCTGCATTAGGAAAACCGCACCAATCAGAGAGATCGGAATCGAAATCACCGGCACGATCACAGAGCGAACGGATCCGAGGAAGAGGAAGATGACCACGACGACAATCAGCAGGGTTTCCGTGAGGGTCTTGTAAACCTCACTGATCGCATCCTCAATGTATTCCGTCGAGTCGAAGGCAAAGCCCGCTTCCATACCAACGGGCAGGTCCTGTTGCAGCGCTTCCATCTCGGTGCGAATCCCCCGGATCACATCCAGCGTATTCGCGCTGGGCAGTACCCAGATCCCCATGAACACCGCATCCTCTCCGGAAAAGCGCACATCCACATCGTAGGACTCCGCACCCAGGACCACATCCGCAATATCCTCAAGCCTGACGATAGCCCCGTTTTGCTGGCGAATCACCATGTTGCGAAACTCGTCCACGGTGCGCAGGTCTGTATTGGTCGTGAGGTTGACCGAGATGAACGAACCCTTCGTCTGACCGATGGCGGACAGATAGTTGTTGGCTGCCAGTGCCTGCCTCACCTGGGCGGGGCTGATGTTCAGTGCTGCCATTTTTTCGGGCTTCAGCCAGATGCGCATCGCGAAGGTGCGCGCTCCCAGAATATCGGCTTTCTGCACACCCTGCACCGCCGTCAGGCGGGGTTGCACGATGCGAGTCAGGTAGTCCGTTACTTCGTTCGGGTTGAGAATATCAGACCGAAACCGCAGGTAAGCCGAGGCAAACTGAGAGTCTGCAGTTTCAATCGTGATGATGGGAACCTCCGACTCGGGTGGCAGGTCGCCACGGATCTGATCCACCTTGGTACTGATCTCCGCCAGTGCCTTATTCCCGTCATAGTTCAGTTTGAGTACGGCGGTTACGGTGGACATGCTCTGCGAACTGCTCGACTCGATGTAGTCGATTCCGTCAGCCGAAGCCACGGCACGTTCAACCGGCGTAGTGATGTAACCCTTTACCAGGTTGGCATCGGCACCGATGTACATGGTGGAGACGGTGATGACTGCGTTTTCATTGCGCGGATATTGGCGCACAGTCAACGTTTGATACGCCTGAATTCCGGCGATGATGATGATCAGGTTGACCACAATCGCCAGGACCGGGCGCCGGATGAAGACATCCGTAAAAGCTTTTTTATGAATACTCATGTTGCGTTCCCCTCGTTACGTGATCGCTCAGGCATCTTCGGGTGTCGGTTCGGTGGAATATTCGAGTCCGCGGTCGTTGCGCACCTGCACTTTCATGCGATTGCGCAGTTTGAATCCTCCCGTCGTCACAACGGTGTCACCCGCTTCGAGTCCCTCGAGGATTTCCACATAATCCCCCCGGGTTTCCCCAAGGCGAACAAAGTGCTGAATGACGACTTGGCCACTGCCGGATTCTGCGGGTTGAACGACAAAGATCGAGTTGCCATACGGAGCAAACAGTATGGCAGTCGCCGGAACGACAAGCACCGTTCGCGTCTCAGGTTGCAGAACAACTGCTTCCACAAACATGCCCGGTCGCAGCACGCCCGTTGTGTTTTGCAAGGTCGCACGCACCAGCACGTTGCGGGTGTCCTGGTCCACCTCCGGCGCAATCGCTGAGATTGTTCCGACCATGGGTTTGAAATCGAGATCCTCACTGGTCACTTCGACCTCGTAGCCCACTTTCAGTCGGGCCAGACGCTGCTGCGGCAGATAGAAGTCCACGTAGATCGGGTCAATGGATTGCAGGCTCACGACTTGCTGACCGCTTGCCACAAATTGTCCGAGATTCACCTGGCGAATGCCAAGGCGACCGGCAAATGGTGCGCGGATCACCTTCTTTGCGAGCAGTGCCCGCAGGTTTTCCACCATGGCTTCGGCTTCTGTGAAACGCGCTTCTGCCGCATCCAGTTCCGATTTTGCAATGGCTTCCTTTTCGAACAATTCCCTCGCCCGGTCGACGCTGACCTTGGCTAGATCCGCTGAGGCGATGGCAGAGTTCAACTGGGCGCGCTCGGTGGAGGCGTCCAGTTCGAGCAGAATCTGGTCCGCTTCAACTTCCTGACCCGATTCAAAATGAATCTTGACGACCTTGCCCGGAACTTCAGTGGTCACGGTCACACCCTGTACGGCTGCGACGTTGCCGATACCGCGGATGACGGGATTCCATTCCTGGAATGTTGCGTCTGCCGTGGTCACGGTTTCCGATGGTTCAGGCATGTTTTCGCCAGCGGCGATCATCGTTTGAATTTGTGTGACCTTGACCCCTGCGAGCACGCCGACAATCACGGCGATGAACCCAAGTGTAATGGCAGTCTTGATCACGATACGTATAGCTTTCTTAAACATATTCGTGTGGTGTTTGATGTTGTTGGTTGAAAATAGAGTGATAGCAATCGATACAGGGGCATGTGCCCGTGAGAGGTCTGGATCGGTCAGAGGCTACAGTCACATTCTTCCTGAGCACGGTTGGGCGCGATCACCGCGACGTGATCACAGACTTTGATGAGCAACTCGCGCAGCTGAACTTTTTCATCTGACGAAAGACAGTTCATCAATTGACGGATGCGTTCGAAGTGCACTGGCAGAAACTGGTCCATCAGTTCGATCCCTTGGTTCGTCAGGCTGACGAGCACCATGCGACGGTCTTTTTCATCCTGTTTGCGTAAGACATAACCGTCTTTGACCAGGCCGTCCAGCAACCCGGACACGGTGGCCCGGGTTACATTGACGGCCGTGGCAATCTCAGCAGGAGAAAGGAACCGTGTCGATCCGTCCTCCTTGTTGAAGAGTTGCAGCAAGACCATGAATTTCCCCTTCGAGATCTGGCGATCCCGAAAGGTTTCTCCCGCTCCACGAAACAGTTCATCCCCCGCCACAATGATTTGCAGGAAGGTCGCCATTGACAATGGGTCCAGTGCCGGATAGCGCTTGGTCGCTTCCATCAGGACTTCGTATTTGGGAATATCACAGTTTGGCAAGTGTGCCATGGATCGGGAAATTTTGATGTGTTGATGAGTTGATTAGGCAACTGATAGTTAGCCGCCTAATCATTTCAACAAAAAAATTCGGGATTTTTGAGAATGGCCATTTTTGGAAGGTCCATCGTTCCCTGGATGCCCGAATTTCTATTCCCCGTCGCCGATGACCTTCCCCGGCACGGCTTGCGGCAAGCCCGACGCATCGGGACAATCGAAAAATCCAGGCCTAGCTACAGGCTGACCCGGTGCTGGGAGTTTTCACCCCACTTGTGCAAGCGCTCGATCGCAGCACTCAAGGTGGGGTCCACGCCCCGGCGGAACTCGAAAAAACTGCGCGGGTCAGTGATGACGTCAGGCCCCACGCCGCTGCCTTGCAGGCGCTTGCCGTCCGGACTCAAGTAGTCCCGTGCCGCCACTTTGAGCAATCCACCCGCAGGTAATTTCCACGCCGGACTGAAGAGCACCTGCCCCGAGGTGCGACCCGTTCCCACAATTGGACCGCGCCGATGGTGTCGAATCACCGCCGCAAGAATCTCCGATGAACTTGCGGAGTAGGGACTCACCAGCACTGCAACGGGAACATTGATGGGTGGTCTTGCATACGAGGACGGTGTGAATTCGGGCAACTGCCGATCCCGGCGTGTGACCACACTGCCGATGGCGCTGTTTTCCGGAAGCAGAAGCGACAGCATGGCATCCAGCTCACGCTTAAATCCACCCGGATTCCACCGAACGTCCAAAATCAGTCCGTTCAGCTCTGCATGCTGTGCCAAGGCCTCAGCCATCCAGTCGGCGATGCCCTCCTCAAAATAATCAAAACGAAGGTAGAGTATTTGGTCTCCCACCCAGCGCACCTCGCGCTGGTCGTTTGCCTTGGGCACAATTGCCGACTCCAGAGCATATTCACGGATCTGCTCATGATCGTCGAGAAAGCGATAGGTCGTCACCGAACCCAGTGTGAGGGATGCTGCATTCACTTCCCTCGCATTGAGCCACAGCCAGCCCGGCTCGATGCCCGCAGACGCTGCGGGACTTTCCGGACTCACGCGCAGCACCACGCTGACACCCTCCATGCTCTCGTGCTCACTGGAGGTCAATCCCACCCCCACAAAGCCGCTGGTTTCCAGAGCGGAAACCTCTGCAGGAGAAAGCACGTAAGTGTGAGGATCACCCAATCGCTCCACCATGGACTTCAATACCGCATAAACCGCTTCGACATCCTCAGCGTCCGCAAGCATCTCATGAGTTTCCCGTCCCACATTTATCCAATCCACTCCATTGAGCTGCGGATCGTAATAGGTATCGAATACGGTTTTCCACACCTCCCGGTGCAGTGCGGAACGCTGGCTTACCACCAGTGTGGGGTTTTCCTGTCCAGGCGATTCCGGTCGCACCCCGCTTTGACATCCGCCCAGCCATAAGCAGGCCATCAGCAATCCAACGCTGAACGCGAATCGGCAACGACAGGGCACCGGGGTGACAGATCCTGGAGCAAGGGTAACAGTCATGTAACATTCCACCACAACCCAACCTACTCCAAAAATCAAGCATCACCCAACGCAAGAATCGCAATGCCGAAACCCTTCTGTTCGAAACGATCATCCATCCCGGCTTGCCCAAATCCCCGATGTCACCGATTCCCACAACCGAAAAACGCTCCCTCCCTTCAGCCATTCCATCGATATCAGCGACTTCCTTAAGTTCTCTCCGCCGAAACCACCTACCTTCCGGCTGGAAGCTACCTACCTTCCGGCTGAAAGACCTACCTGTCCAACCGAAACCACCCACCGTAGCGAACCTCCCACCCACCGTAGCGAACCTCCCACGCACCGTAACGAACCTACCACGCACCGTAGCGAACCTACCACTCGTTGTAGCCGAATTTGGGAAAATTCGGATCCCGGACGTCCGAATCTCCCCGGACCCATCCTCCTTCATTGCGAAAAAAATGAGGTCTTTCGACCGCTGATACTCTGAACAGAAGAACGCAGAAACAGGAATTTTTTAAACCACAGATTTTGAGGATAGCCACAGATGAGTGAGTCATATCTATTTTGCATCTCTC
The DNA here is from genome assembly GCA_040224245.1 of Puniceicoccaceae bacterium. Lineage (NCBI taxonomy): Bacteria > Pseudomonadati > Verrucomicrobiota > Opitutia > Puniceicoccales > Puniceicoccaceae > Puniceicoccaceae bacterium. The sequence goes on from JBEGIR010000074.1 coordinate 37,734, forward strand.
GTTGTCTCGCCATCATCGGGGAAAATTCGTACCGTCGTCGTCCCCGCACTGCAGGCTCATCGGAAAGTCTTGTTCCAGCCCTTATTGTTCACCTGACTCACGGACGCGCCAGATGGCAGCGGCGATGGACCCGATCACCGAATGAATGACGGCGGAGATCGCGCAGGGAATTGCGGTCAGCGGATTCGCGAAGTGGGTCTTGGCAAGCACACTTGCCAATCCGGAATTTTGCATACCCACCTCAATCGAGATCGTGCGCCGCACGCGTTCCTCATATCCGAGCAGTAGCGCAAAAAAATAGCCTAGCGTAAAGGCCCCCAGATGCAGCAGCGTGACGGCTCCGAGCAGCTTCAGTCCCGAATCGCGCACCTCCTGGGCGTTGGCTCCGATGATGCTGGCGCAGATCAGTGCGATGACCACTACGGCCACCAGCGGTCCGATTGGCAGGATCACCTGTACCACCTTGGGGAACAGGTGGTGCAGGGCGACACCGAGCACCAGTGGCAGCAGCACGATCTTCATCATGCTCAGGAACAGCCCAACGCCATTCACTGGCACATACTCTCCTGCGAGCCATTGGGTGAGCAGTGGTGTCAATATCACAGCAGCTGCAGTGGAGCACATTGTCATGAGCACCGATAGCGCGACATTGGCCTTTGCCAAGTAAGTTACGACATTCGAAGCCGTGCCTCCCGGACAGCAGGCCACCAGAATCAGGCCCACTTTGTAAGCATCGTCCAGATCCAACGTATGGGCGATTATCCACGCACACAGCGGCATGCACACAAACTGAGCCACCAACCCGGCAGCAATCGACTTTGGCATCACCATTACCCGTTTGAAGTCGTCGATGCTTAACGTGATCCCCATGCCGAGCATGATGATCCCAAGTCCCCAGATGATGAGCGGCTGATTAACCCACGTAAACGCCTCTGGCACAAACAGCGCGGTGACACAGCACAGTAGCACCCACAGTGGAAACAGATTTGTGAACAGGGCCAGGTAACGCATCATACCCACACACTCATACTCAAATCCCCGCCAAGTTCCACCCCAAAGCTTTCACGCTTCCATCCAAGCCTTCACCCCTGCTTTCCGAGAAAACCCTGAACCCCAGATTTTGGGGATAGCCACAGATGAGAGAGCAGTATCCGCCCTGCACCCTACTCCCGTAGCGGAAAACGTGAGTGTTTCGACCGTTGATGCCGGATGCTGCGTGACGGATGAAAATCACCACCGAGCTGACAGCGTGGAGAGTGACTTGACCGTTTTGCATAAGAAGAGAAACGGATTGAGAAGACTCTTCCCATCCTGCAAACAAACGGTCGCCGGGTCTCAGGCGTGGTGATCTCGTTCGGCTTGATTCACACAACAACGTAGGAAATCGGAAAGGGTCTTTTCAACTGCAGGTTTTGCAGATAGTGATGGGTTTCCAGAGGCGATTGAACCCACCCAAACGCATACCAGGTCCGTCTCTTGGATTCCTCAATTCTCGTATGCGCGACCCACACGGACTGAAGGTTGTGCTGTGTTTATTATGCGGACCATTTGGCTTTATGCTAAACGCAGCGTTTAGTATAGGTGTATTTTTCTCGCATACACAACGCAGCGTATCGTAAAATGAGAGTATGCACGATGTGAATCGACAGCGCGCAGGTCGCTACCGCAGGCAGCTTACTGGCTACCATGCGTTTCACCCCGCTCCGCTTCCGCCAGAGCCGCCCGTTCGCATGGAGGGGGATTTTCAACGCTTACTCTCACAGGCTGACCGTGCCCTTGGTCGTCTCGATGGCTCTATCCAGACGTTGCCCAACCCAGAACTCTTTGTGTTCATGTATGTGCGCAAGGAGGCCGTTCTATCCAGCCAGATTGAGGGTACTCAAAGTTCCCTTCAGGATCTGCTTGCTGCTGAGGCACGTCTTTTCAACGTCGGTTTACCAAACGACGTTGACGAGGTTATCAATTACGTCAATGCGATGAACTACGGTTTGTCTCGCCTTGGGGAGTTGCCGCTTTCGGTCCGCTTGATTCGGGAAATCCACGAACACCTCCTGCGAGGCGTGCGTGGCAGTCGCCTGACACCTGGAGAACTGCGTCGTAGTCAAAACTGGATCGGACCCGGCGGTTGCAGCCTCCACGAAGCCACCTTCGTGCCTCCACCTCCCGAAGAGGTGCCTGAGGCACTAGCGGCGCTTGAACGGTTTTTGCACTACCCTGGTGACCTTCCCGTCCTTGTGCAAATCGGCCTCGCCCATGCGCAGTTCGAGACCATCCATCCCTTTCTCGACGGAAACGGCCGCGTCGGGCGCCTACTCATCACATTGTTCCTTTGCGAACAGGAAATCCTGCAAATGCCTGTCCTTTACCTTTCCTATTACTTCAAACAGCACCGCAGTGAGTATTACGACCGTCTTCAGAACGTCCGCGACCGGGGTGACTGGGAGGGCTGGCTCGAGTTTTTTCTGAGCGGTGTTCTAATTGTCAGCAAAGAGGCCACCGAAACCGCCCGGCGCATCCTCGCGCTCCGGGAATCTCATCGCAGTCAAATCGCGGAAAGTCTCGGACGGGCTGCCGGCAATGGTCACCGTATCCTCGAACACCTTTACCAGCGACCCATCCTCAACGTGGCTGAAGTCGAGAAACTGCTAAACGTCACCTATGCCGCCGCCAACGGCCTTGTTTCCCGTCTCACCGAACTGGGGATCTTGCAGGAAATGACCGGCCAGAGACGCCACCGAGTCTTCCGCTACGCCCCCTACCTCAACCTCTTCAGTGGCGGTGTGGGGCAAAACAAAGCGAACGAAGTGGATGAATTCACCGAATCCGAAGAATGAACGTAAGCATTTTCACTGAAACCCGCAATTGGGATATCCACAGATGGAGAGTCCCCTCCGCCCTGCATCCTGCTCCCGTAGCGGAAAACGTGAGTTTTTCGACCGTTGATGCCTGATGCTTCGCGACGGATGAAAATCACCACCGAGCTGACAGCGTGGAAAATGATTCAACCCTTCTCCATCAGGAAAGGTGGGAATGCATCATGATGGAGTCGTCCATCAACTCCATCACCGCCAGCATTTTCGAAAAAGCAAAGAATCTGTTCGGGTATGTTAGCTCAATTATGGTGATTTCCCTGCTTCTTGACGACTCGATCACCCTTTAGTATGATCGGTTTTTTCCTCCGAGTCCCCGCGAGTTTGATTTTGAAATCAGGGTGCGATGCCAGAAAGTTGTTTAACTCCTGCTGTGTAACGAGAGGGATAGCCATTGCTTTGCAAAAAACATCATCATAGGGTACTTCCACACGGTCTGAGAACATTTCCCCTACACGGCGAAAGGCCAAGTTGCGGTATTTTTGTCGCAATGACTCGCTCACTGGGGCGATCGCATCAGATGCGAAAAGCGGCAGATTTTCACCAAATTCTCTTTCAAACTTCAGTTCGTCCTGGAGAGACGCTGCATGAGATTCGGCCTCTTTGAAGACCTTGATTCCCATTGGATTGTTCGTGGCGAAGACCATGAAATACTTCACTCCCTTCTTGTCCGGTTGGAGCACGACACATGATGACACGTATCGAAAATCGCACTGCTCTCGCAGGCTCCGGCAATACTCCCGCACGACCACATCCTGTCGCTCGTCCGAAGGGGCCTTTGCAATGATGTCCCTCACTCCCGGCCTTCCAAAAAAGTCTTCGTAGCTTTCGCGGCATTGCTCAACTTTGGCAAAGCGACGGACAAAGTCGGTCATCACGTTGACCAGAACCTCGGAAGAACGACGGCGGATCAGTGGGGCTATCACCTTCATCGACAATCCAGTCCACCCTTTAGGATCAATCAGGGAAAACAGAAAACAACGATTTGAATCGATCTCCTTTCCCAATTCGGGAGCCACCGCCTCGAACTCTCCATGGAAGCATTTCACCTCAATCCCTTTCGACGGCCGTTTTTCCACGTAGGCATCCAGCTTTCCGAACGCTTCCTGGTCTTTCTCGATCAAAAAAGCACGAATCCGAGGTGAACGGCCCTTTTTACTATGCAACTGAGCAAGACCAGCTTCCAGGCGCTCTAAGGCGATTCCAAATGAGGTGTCCGAAAGGTCCTCAGTTTTGGCCCCCCATGGACCAGCGAATGCGTCGACGAAGGCGATTTCATCCCATTTGCTACCAACCTTGATGGTGAAGGGGATGAGATATTTTTCGATCAAGGCATGCTTGATGTATCCCTGCTCTCGCCCCCCTCTGTAGTGCTCAAGATTAGGCATGTCGCTTAAATGGCAGTTCATCCCAAGTGCGGCCATCGAGGATTCGTCCGGCCTTCCCTTTTCCAGCAGCAGCCAAACGATGACCATCAAAGACAATCACCTTGCGCTGCTGTTCGGTCAGCAGTTCTTCGGGAACCCAATGTCCCCATTGTTTGAAGTGGAAGGCTGCCCCTGCGCCCTGGCATTGATTACGCAATGCCCTCACCCATTTCGGATTCATCGGCCGCGAGTGCGCTCCACTCTCACCACCTGCAATGACCCAATGTATGCTCTGAGTCGGATCGCTGGAAAGGTAGTGGCTCAGGTCCAGTGTGCCGAGCAGTGGTTCGCAACTCAGAAATCGCACCTTCGCAGGGATCTGCAGCAGGATGGGGACACGCTTGTCCGCCCAGTTCTGGTTTTCTGCCGTGCATCCCAGCCAAACATTCTCCGGCCAATGCTCTCCCCACGGAACCATGGAACGGATGTGTTGAGGACGTTTCGTCAAGAGAAGCCAATCCAGAAACGGCGTCTGTTCGATCAGATTCCAAAGGCGCTTCCGCCATTCATGGAGTTCCATTCGACGCTCAAATACGTCTGCCATCGATGCACAAAAGACCCTACGCCGGACACCATCCTGCTCAGCTTCACGGTTCCAGCGCAAAGGTTCATTCCAATGAGCATCCCCGAAAAAACGACGTGGTGCATCTTTTCCCCAGACTGAACTCCCCACGCGCTTGGCCCATGCCTCTGCGTAACAGTTCTGACAGGCTGGTGACACTTTTGCACACCCCCACCAAGGATTGAAGGTATGGTGAGTCCACTCGATTTTGGAATCCTTAGCCATGACTATGGTATTGTGTGTTTATACGTGAACAAAAGTCTACTCAAAACTTGATCCCGACGATGAAATCACCCTCGGTTCCTTGGTTGGAGGTGAGGCTGTGTCCAGTTCCCGGAATCCTGTTTTTTCTGAATACTCGGTTTGATTCATCCCGTGATGACGTGACCACCTGCCGCCTTAGCCCGGAGGGCGAAGGAGGGTAGTTCCAGGCTTTGGAGATGATCGAGGTGGATTTGTCTATGGACATATTCTAGAAAGGAATATCATCGTCCTCCAATGGAGCAAGTGTTTCAGTAGAATCAGGAGGTTCCGGAGTATGGGTTACTGGTTTAGACGGCGGGAACCTCGAACGGAATCTCCGTTTGAAGTCTTCGCGATCGTTGACCCGCATTAATACAGGGTTTTCACAGGTCGATGCCTTTCCAAAAAACAAGACATGTCGTTCTTCAAGCTCTGGAAGAACGTGGGCGTATCCAGAGCCAAGATAATTCTCGAGGAATGCCATTCCAGTGTCGTCAAATGTCCTAAAGGCAAAGATCGTGTTGCACTGATTCAGGATGGTTTTCGTGACGTTAGCGGTCCTTTGCGAGATCAGCAGACAGCCCATTCCGTATTTACGTCCCTGAAGGATTGCCCTAGCTGTAGCAGAAACTGCGTTCTGATCTGTTCGAACCGTAACATTGTTAAACTCAGGAACTAGAGAGTGCGCCTCCTCATAAATTAAACAAAGACGAGCTTTGTCACTCATCCGATCTTGGAGGAGGTCGAGGCAGGCTTCGGACACGATTTGGGTGATCTCCACCGGAGTGACATCGCGAAATGGAGCAGCGCGATGCCATGTACCTCCTTCATTGTAAGTGCGGGGCGCCTCTGATTGAATTCGCCCGGTAATCTCGGCGGGATTGTAAATTTTAACTAGAGACTCCTCGCTTTGGAGAAACTGCCTTAGGTCATCGTAGATCGCTTGTCGAAGTTTTGGATAGCTACCACCCTCATCGGGGTTGTCGGCAAGATTTTCCTGATCCTTGACCCCAGCTTCTCGAATCTTTTGAATGCGTGGCTCTTCGAGTTCAGCATTGTAAAACTCTGACAGTTCGCTCGCGTATTGATTTGTCAAATCGAGGCAAACGACCTTGATGCATTCTGCGAACATTCGCTCTAACAACTCCAACGCCAGGAACGACTTTCCAACGCCAAGAATTCCGAGAATGGCGGTATTGTGGGTAACAAGTCCGTGAATACTAGAGATTGAAGCTGGATAATTCGTTCCTGGCAGTCTACCGACTGCTTCGATCGGCAAGTCCGCCTTCTTATGTTCTACCCTGAACACCGGGGAGAACATTTCAGGAAGCCAAGGGGCTTTGATGATCTTGGATTGCTTCGCATCCCAGCTTCCGATTTTCCGGGCTTCCGCGACTAAGAACCCGCGGTTGTTCTTTTGAAAAACGATCTCCTCCCGCGTCAGACAGTCCGTGAGCTGATAGAGAACAGGATTTCCATGAATCCACGCCTCAAGGATCGTGCCCTCGTAGAGCCCGATCGGCTGCACTACTTCAAGGCGAAGTATCGGAAGCGATGTGTTTGCTGCAACAAGTCCTACAAGAGTATCAGACTTCGCTGCAAAATTTTCCTCCTGAATTGCCAATCCGAATTCCCCTGCAGGTTCAACAACAGCAACAACGCCGAGTGGAAGATCCCGTGCCAAGGTCTTCACTTCATCTTCTGCCTTGGCTGGCAATTCCAATAGTTTGGCTCGGAGTAAGATACCTTCATCCCGACCGAAATAGCCAAGAACCAGAGCGGACTTCGGGGAAGTCCTACCATCGTTTACTATTAGGACCTGTCCAAACTTGAGGGTTCTTTCCTGTTGACGAACCAGCACGATTCCAGGGTCGTCGAAGCCAGCGATTGTTCCCGCGATTCCCGTGATCTCTTTGTCCGCAAATAGCTGCCTGATCCTTGAATATAGTTTCGAGATGGATAGCTCTGGTCTCACCAAAACGATCACAATCAATGTGATCAAGATCGTGAGAATCTCACGTGGAGAATCGCGGTGGAACAAGACAACTGCAAAGATAATGACGATACTAAAAAGAAGACGGTCTTGGCCTGCCGTATCCGCAATCAATTTCGAGACTGTGGCAGGTTTGTGATTCTCGGAATTACGTTGCCGCTTCAAAAAAACTGCAATCCCGGCAGCGACAGCGACGCACGCGAGGTAGACCAGAAGAACTACGGAAAGGAATTGTTCCAGTGACGAGAACTTGTCCCAATCGATGACGAGCCAAACTGCGACGAAACTAGCGGATGCAGAAGCAATGTAGTTTGCCGGGCGTTCAAAATAGGGCGTAACAAGAAAACTACTGAGAAGAAGACTGAAGAGTCCTGCTGCGAGCCAAAGACTCCTTCCGTCCGTGTGTGGAAGCCATTGCTCAAAGGCGATCCAGTTCGCGACTACAAGCAAGCCAAGATAGATGAGCAGAATTGCGAGGCGTGCCTTTGGGTTCTCGATTTGTTCCATGTTTTAGAGTTTTTGGAGAAGGCTACGGCAGGATGGGATTGGTGGAGACGTTTGGAACGGATCATTTGGTGATCGGGTTCGGCTTCAGGTCGGTCAATGGATTGCAGTTTCGACGAGGGGCGAGATGGAGCTGGGAGCTTTTCAGACTAGATTTGAGATGGTCGCACTGAGGCATCATCATCGGTACGCTAAACCTGTGCCATAATCTTTCGGTTGTTCAAACAGCGCGGGAATCAATCCGCTGTGATGAAGGAGGAATCGAATGGTTTTAGGATTTTTTCGAGAGTACAAGTTCACTGGGTCAGAGCGATTTGTGTATAATTCATTTTGCGACTCGATTGAAGCTTTTTCCACCTTTGCTGATGGTTATCTCGATGAATTCGTTGGATTCATTTGCGTAAACCAGGAGAGTATCCTTAGGGCGTAGATTGTTAGTGTGGGATTAACGATTCCATTCTGGCAAATCTGGTTTCCGCACTTCACAATACCCCATCATGCATCGGGAAGCCTTTCAGCAATACCTCAAAGCCTCGAATGTGGAGGGTTCGGGCAAAGCGAGTTCGTATGTGCGGGCACTGGATTTGTTGGGTGAGATGATTGCACAAGTGCCTGCGGGGTTTGTGGATTGCCGCGAGGTGTGGGCGATCAATTCGGTGGAGCGACTGGAGGAGTTGTATCAGTTTGCCAACACAGAAAAACTGTTGGGACGTGAGAGTCGGTGGTATTTGCCTGGGATTGCGGAGAGTTACTTGCGTGATGGATATTGTACGGCAGCGATTCGCAGCTATCAGCGGTTTTTGGTGGAACATGGCTACGAAGCGAAGTTGCTAGCGGAGTTTGAGCGAACGGATGCATCCGAAGAGAGTCTCGTCGAGCGACTGCAACAGGAGCTGCCGCAGGACGAAGCGGTATTGTCGGAGCTTTATCCAGAGACAGAAGGCCGTGAAGTGAAGCGGGAGGTGTCAACGCGCTGCAATCAGCGGGTTTTTCGCAAGATGATCTTTAGCATCTATGGAAACGCCTGTTGCCTCACCGGACTGGATGTACCTCAGGTGAACCGTGCGAGTCACATCATCCCATGGGCGAAGCGGAAGAGCACCCGACTGGATCCGCGAAACGGGCTTTGCCTGTCGGCGACCTATGATGCGGCCTTCGACCGCAATCTGATCGGCTTTGATGAAGATTATCGGCTACTGGTGTCGCGGGAGATCCGTGACCACTATCGGTCTGATATCGTGCGCACCTACTTTCAAAACCAGGCCGGGCGTCGGATGCAGCTACCCAGTCGATTTCTGCCCAGGCTGGAATATTTGGCTGAGCACCGGGAGGCGGGAAGGTTTTGACGACGACAGTAGTGTTTTCCGCATCGCTCCATGATGGTGGAGGCATCGGGGGAATCGTATTGGCGGCGGACAGCATAAAGAGGGGGATGAGGTCGGGCTTTCAGCCCTCGTGGGATTTTGGGGTCTGAGGGTTCCTGGGGCGTCGCCCCAGGCTGGTATGGGGTCGCCCCGTTGGGGCTGGCGAAGGCTGGTATGGTTTCGCACCGTTGGTGCTGGAGAGGGCTGGCAGGGTTTTTCACCAAAGGGGCTGGGGAGGGTTGGTAGGGGGTTGCCCCATTGGGGCTGGGGTTTTCCGTATGGATTTTGCACCGATGATGCTGGAGAGGGCGGTTGGGTTTGGCGTCGTTGGGGCTGGCGTAGGCTGGTATGGGGTCGCCCCGTTGGGGCTGAGGTTGTCCGCATGGTATTGCGTTGTTGGTGATGGAGGAACTGCGGTGTGGTTTTGGACTGTTGCTGCGGGGTTGTCCGGTGTTGCTGTGGTTGAGGATGGGCTGGGATGAACCCCAAAAGCACAAAGATCACAAGGGGGACGAGGTGGGGTTGGACGGGCAACACATCCATTTTGTGCTTTTTGTGTGCTTTGTGGCAAAATAAAGCCGGCTGGGAGGGGCTTAATCCCCAAATGCACCAAGCGATGGGAGTTTTAGTTTCGATCTACACTTCAACTCATTTGTTCTGGAGGATAGTGGATCGGGGGCTGGAGTCGCTAAGCTACAAGCGATCTGGCGGGGATGATGTTTTCCGTCAGTTGGCGGGTTTGGTTGCGAAGAGCGCGGAAGTCGCACTCCACCTGAATGCCATGCCAAAAGTCTGGGGATTGGTCAAAAAACGCTCCAAAGCGAATCGACATGGGAGGGGTGATGGAGCGTTTACCCAATACAATTTCGAGAAATTTATGGGGTCAAACGCAAGATCTAAAGGTTTTGACTTCAACAGGGGCAGAATCTTCGTGGCAGCTCTGTGTCCATACCTGAAATCAGTTGGGGGTTCCCCTTCCGCCGTCATTTTCTGTCACTTTTCTTCTTTGCTGCCTTTTTCGTCGGTTTAGGTTCCGGTGCGTTTTCGATAACGAGACCGATGGCAGGGTGAGGATGCCGTCGGGGCTGCGTGCGGTGATGTGGGAGATCATTTCCCGCCCGACACCGTAGAGCATCGAAGCTCCGGTGATGCGGATGAGGCGTTCCGGATCATGGGTTCTCCAGGGGTGGATCGACTCGTGCCCCAATGTCCCTTGCTGCCCTGGGGGAACAAAGGTTTGCACGAGGTTTGCGCCAACCGCGTGACCAGCCCGGACGAGTGTGTCAATCGTGAGATTGCTGTCCCCACTCAATAGCTTGGTGATGCGGGATGGGGCACGCCCATGCGTTGCGTGAGTTCCGAACGGTTGATGCCCTTGCGCTTCAAGAACTGCAGTAATTCCTCCACGATGTGGAGTATGCGGATTTCGACCTGCGATTCGATGTTCGCGATGGATTTTGCAAATGCTTCGGCGAGTGTGTTACGTCCTTTCGTGATGTTAATGGAGGATTTCACTTATATGTGAAATTTGGAGGATTTGAGAATATGGAGGCTCATGCTCCGATACGCATTCGTATATTTGTGACTACATTTGAGTTGAAGATCTTGGAGTGGCACAAGACAGGGAAAGAACTTAGCTCGGATGACTCAGAAGGCAGGGCGTTCGGGCCTCACGGTGTGGCCTCGTTGGACTGAGGGAATGTGACCGTGAACGTGATGCCCTGATCGTTGCGGTTGCAGATTTCTACGGAACCGCCGCAGGCTTGTACAACCTGCTTGGCGACTGCGGGTCCAAGTCCAAGGTCCCCGCCGGGGAACAGGGTATCGTGAATGCTCAAGACCTCAAAAAATTGCTCTTGGTACTGTTCGGGCACTGTCCAGCCATCGGCATGAATCCGAATGGTGCAGGCCTCGGGGTCCTGTTGCCATTCGACGTGGATGGGGTTTCCGGATGTGCTGAACTTGATAGCGGTTTCCAGCAGGGCGTTGAAGACCAGTTTGCCATATTCCCGATTGCAGGAGAGGGACTGCCCGGGGTCGCCCTTGAGCTGAATCTGAACATCGGATGCGTTGAGCAGGGGCTGCAGCGACTCCGATGCTTCTTCGAGCAATTCCTGCACGGGCTGTTCCTGGCTCGGTGTCTCGAGTTCGTTGAGATTGAGCCGGGTCAGAACGGTAGCGTGATTGACGATGTTGAGCAGCTTTTGGTGCGAGGCCCAGAAGATGTTTTGAAAACTTCGCGAATCCTCCTCGGAAAGGGGATGGCCGCCCAACAGTTCATCGGCGATGCCCAGCCCAACCAGAGGGGAGCGAAGCTCGTGGGAGATGAGGCGCAGGAAGTCGTTTTTGGCTTCGTCGAGGGATTGCAGTCGTTTGTGGAGTTCCTTGAGTTCCTCGTGGGCCTGCTGCAGGGCTTCGGTTCGCTCGGTCACCTGAGCTTCGAGCGATTGATTGCGGTGCTGCAGTTCCTGCTGCAAGCGCTGGATTTTCAGGTGGGTGTTGACCCGGGCAAGCACTTCCTGGGGATCGACGGGTTTGGAGATGTAGTCCACAGCGCCCATTTCAAAGGCAATCACCTTGTTGAAGGACTCTCCGATGGCACTGATGAACAGCACCGGAATGTGTTTGAAACGACTATTGTTTTTGATCTGCTTGCAGAGTTCGTAACCGTCCATCACCGGCATGTGCAAATCGATGAGTGCGAGGTCAGGGATTTCCGCCTGGATGCTGTTGAGGGCGAGGCGTCCGTTTTTGGCGGTGCGCACCCGGTAGCCTTTTGTTTCAAGGATCTTGCTGAGCACCTCGAGGTTATCGGGATTGTCGTCAGCAAGCAGGATGGTTGGGACAGATTGCATGGTGTGGGAGTCAAAAATCAGTTTCGCCACTGCGATCTACACATGATCCTCCATCAGAGCGCAGATGGACTCGAACGCATAGGTGTCGATGTGGTGATTCATGAAGGCAATTACGGTTGGTGGAATATCGGTTGCAGTGCTCAGCAACTCGTGCAATGCATTCCTGTCGCCGACAGTGGCAAGGTAGTGGATTTTTCGGCGAGTTTCCAGTTCAATGGACTGAATCTCGGGTTTCAGATTCTCCGCATTCAGAGAGGGATCCGAAGCATCGCTGTCGGCGTAGATGTATTCGAGTTGCAGTTGATCGCGCAGGATCTCGAGCAGTTCCAGCTCCTGAAAGGGTTTGCTGATAAAGGCACTGGCTCCGGATTCCAGAATATGGGCTTTTTCTTCCTCGAGCGCACTGGCACTGATGGCGACAATCGGAATGGAAGCGGTGGAAGCATCCTGCCTGATGTGCCGGGATGCCTCAATCCCGCCCATGCGTGGCATGACGACATCCATGAGAATGAGGTCAGGCTGCCAGCTGCGCGCAAGGTCGATGGCCTCGATGCCGTTCATGGCTTTCTGGCACACGAACCCCAGCGGCTGCAGGGTGCGCCGCAGGATGTCGATGTTGGTCTCCTGGTCATCCACAATCAGGATTTTGCGTCCGCAGCTGCCAGGGGCCAGGCATTGCACTGTCCGGACATCCGGGTCGGCCTGGAGCGCGATGGGTTGCCCGCGCGATGTGAGAAAGTGAAAGGTGAAGGTAGAACCCTCGCCAAGGGTGCTTTCGGCGTAAATGTTACCCTTGAGCAGTCGCGAAAATTCGCGACTGATTGCGAGTCCGAGTCCGGTCCCTCCCTCGCGGGATCGCCCACCGTCGACCTGTTCAAAGCTTTCGAAGACGCTTTCGAGCTGGTCAGCCGGGATGCCGATGCCCGTATCGATGACACGCGTGAGGATCTGCAAATCGTGAACAGAGTCTGCCTCAGCACTGGCGATGCGCGGCACATCGATGGACTCAACCTCGACGGTTACACTGCCCTTGCGGGTGAACTTGATGGCATTGCCAATGAGGTTCATCAGAATCTGGCGCAGCATCTTGGCGTCGGACTGGATGAACTGGGGCACGGATGAAGCCTTGGTAATGTGAAGCGCGATGGACTGGCTCTGCGCACGCTCCTGCATGATGATCTGGATGTCGTCGAGCAGGGCGTAGAAATCGAGGGTTTGGGGCTGAGGCTGCATGCGCCCGGCCTCGATTTTGGCCATTTCAAGAATCTCGTTGATGATGGTGAGCAGGTGGGCACCTGCCTTGTTGATCGCGCGCAGGTTTCGGATCTGGTCGTACGACAGATTGGTATCCTTTTGCAGGAGATTGGAATACCCGATGATGGCGTTCATCGGAGTGCGGATTTCATGGCTCATGTTTGCCAGGAAGCGACTTTTGCTCTGGCTTGCGCGCTCGGCATCCTCCTTTGCATCGTGCAGGCGCAGTTCGGAGTCGCGCCGCAACATGAGGTTGAGAAACAGTTGGCTGATGGTGTTGAGCAGGTAGCGTTCTTCGACGCCCCACTCGCGAACACCCTGAGTGGAAAACAGGCCAACGTAGCCAAAAATGCGCCCCTGATCGATCATGGGCAGTTCAAGGATAGCGGTGATGTTTTGGGTTTGCAGACGGTCCTTGTCCGCCTGGGGAAGCAAGCTGTCGTGCTGCACGTCCGGGAGCAGAACCGCAGCACCGGATGCAAAAAACTGACGGTACCAGAATGAACTCTGGTGAAAACGCAGGGACTTGAGTTGAGCAATATCTCCGCTGAAACTGGCGTCCCCGATGAGGTGGGTGAGATGGTAGGTCTTATCGACAGGATCAAACTGGAACAGGTGACCGCCGTTGACTCCGCAAAATTGTGCCACCTCGAGGATGGCACCCTCGATGGCGTCATGGACCTCGTCCAATTTCAGATTGAGGAATGGAGTAAAGATGGAACTGATCAGCTGTTCTCCCGCAACCTTGCGGTTGAGGGCTGCCTCAGCGATACGGGTGCGCGCGATCTGTTTTTTCAGGCGCCAGGTCCAGTAGGCAAAGAGCAGCGCAAGCAGGAACAAGGGAAGGGCGACCTTCCAGAGCAGGCTGAAATCGAGACGGGAGCGAAGCTCGACGGCGATCCATTTCCGGGTGAGCTGGTTGCGTTCGTCGACGCGGATCGAGTCGAGCGCCTTTTCCAACAGTGTCAGCAGATGCGGTTCTCCCGCATGGGTGGCAATGCGGGGTTCAAAAAAGTAGGGAGTGTGGTGGGAAACCGACACGTCAGAAATTCCCTGATGGGCAATGTGATAGCCAGCCTTGAGCACCGTGCTCAGCAGGGCATCGGCATCGTGACGCTGCAGGGAGCGAAGTGCGGTGGGAAGATCCTGCACGGTGTGAATGTCGAGTTCGGGAAGTTCCATCCGGAGCGTTTGCACCACCTGCTCACCCTCAACGGCGATGACGCGCTTACCGATCCACCCTTGTATCGAATCAATGCCCGGAAGATTGCCAGGAGTGAACATGACGACAGGCAGGCTGAGGATCGGTGCGGACCAGTTGACAGCGGGGGTGGAAGTCGATGATGGAACGGGAGTTTCCGCACCAAAGAGAAAGTGTACCTTTTGCGCTTCCAGTGCGCTGAGCGCTGCTTGTGGAGTATCGAAGGCCGTGACGGTGTATTCGATCTGGAGTGCATCAGCGATGAGTTCCAGCAGGTCCACCCAAAGGCCTTTTGCATCATTGTTTCTGTCCCGGAAAAAGAGAGGCGGGTGTCCATCGAGCACGCCTACGGTCAGTGTCGGGTTGGCATCGAGCCAGGCGAGTTCATCCGAGTCCAGTTGAATGGCACGTGGCAGGATGACATAGCGTTCGACGATGGTTTGTTTTTCGTGTTCCGAAAGAGTGGAGAGTGCCTTGTTGAAGATGGATAACAACTCGGGCCAGTCGTTCCGGACAGCGATGCGCATTTGCGCATCCTCAATTTGCAACCAGCTGGCGATGCGCAGTTCGTTGAGCAGGTGGATGCGCTGGAGATACAGCACACTGGCGGCATTTCCCACATAGGCATGGGCTTTGCCCTGTGAAACTGCGAGCAAGGCATCAAGCGTGTTGCTGGTTTGCAGAATATTGGCTTCGGGTACCTGCTCCCTCACATGGCGCTCATTCCAGTGATCGACTTCTGCGGCAACCGTGAGTCCCTTGAGGTCAACCAGGTCGCGCACCATGACCCCGTCGTCGCGGGTGACAATGCAGATGGGGGCATTGAAGGTCCAATCCGAGAAGTGAAGGAAGCGATTGCGCTCGGTGTTGGGTACCATGCTGGGTTGCACATCAAGCTCCTTGCGTTCGAGCATGGTCTCAAGCTCAGACCAGTTGCCATGCACGGGTTCGAGCCTCAGTCCCAGCCGCTCTGCAAGGTTGCGCAGCATGTCTGCGTGGATACCGACATAGTTTCCTTGTTTGTCGAGAAACTCGAATGGTGGAAAATCGGTCATCGCGGCAACGCGCAGGGTTGGGTTTGCCTTTAGCCAGTCCCGTTCTTTATCGGACAGCAGTGCGGTCAGTGGGGGTGATGCGGCCCGCAGGTTCCATCGTTCAAAAATAGAGTGACGTGCGGGAGCAGTGATCCGGGTCAGTGCCTTGGAAAGAATCTGATGCAGCATGGGCCAGTCGTCGCGCACGGCAAGATGCTGGTCAAATCCACCCACGGCGTAGATGCCCGATGCGATGACGTTGGAGATCCCGTTCAGATTGCACAGATAGTCGGCGGTGCCCATCACCCCCACAAACGCATCGGTATGTCCCAGTGAAACAGAGAGAATCGCTTCGAGCACGGAGTTGTAGGAACGGAAATCCGCATCGGGGAAGTCACGGATCACTCGCTCCGAGGATGCGTAGTGATAGACGAGGGCAATGCGTTTGTCCGCCAGATCTCCCTTCGAGCGCACTGTGCGGTTCTGCCGATGCGTGTAAATCATCAGCGGACTCTGGATGTACGGTTCTGTGAACAGGGCAAAGGTTGCCCGTTCAGCGGTTGGCACAATATTGGTGACCAGGTCAAGATGCCCCTCTTCAAGCGACCCGAGAATTTGCTGCCAGGAGAGATCGGGAACCACCTCAAAGCGCAGACCGGTCAGCTGCTCAAGCTGCGCGAGGTAGTCAATGGCTATGCCGTCATACTGTCCTTCGGGATCGCGAAAGCTGTAGGGAGGATAGCCAGGGTCGAGACCGACACGGATGACGGGATGCTGCTCGATCCACCTGGATTCGTCGTCAGTCCAGAATACCGGGTTCTGAGCGTGCAATGACATCTGCAGCAACAGGAGCAGTGCGGTTTGCAGCAGGCGCAGTTGGCGCGGAGCAAATACGGAAGACGAAGAGGGGTCTGGCATCGGAAATCGTCGAGCCTGCAAATTGACACAGGTTGGTCATGTGTGCAAGTTCGGCTGCGCTTCTTCCGGTTCTGTGCAAAGCGGACTCGTGTTTCGCCTGCACGATCAGCTGAACAGGATGAGCAGGATACCCGCCAGAATGCCTATTACGCAGGGCAGCTTACGCCAGAACTGTTGTTCCCGATACAGGTATGTGCCAACCGCAAACGTGACGACCACAGCGGAGCGGCGCAGGCACGAGATCACCGAAATCATGGCATCTTCCTGAGTGAGCGCACTGAAATAACTGAAATCGGCGGCGAGCAGGGCGATGCCGATGGCAGGGATGGACCAGCGCCATTCAAAACGGGTGCGGGGCCACCAGTTCTTGAGCCAACCCCAAAACGGGATCAGCATGAACAGCACGAGATAGATCGAAAACCACGACTGAACAGTGGATACCTTCATTCCCCGGGTTGAGAGCAGAAACTTGTCCCACAGACCCGAACCCGCACCGGCAATCGTGGCGGCGATGATCAGCCAGATCCAGCGATTGTTGTGAAAGTGAATGCCTTCGCGGCGACCGACGCGCGCCAGGGCGAAGAAAAAGATCAGGGTGATTGCGATACCCAGCCATTGTTGTGTGTTGGGACTTTCGTGAAACAGCAATAGCGCACCCACCAGGGTGTAGAGAGGACGTGTGGCTCCGATCACACTCGCGATGCTGATGGGCAGGTGCTTCATTGCAAAATATCCGCAGAGCCAGGAAATGCCGACGATGCAGGCCTTGATGAGCAGAAAACCATGCTCCAGAAAAGTGGGTGCTTCCACGACCAGGGCGCTGACTGGAATCGAGGCGGGATGCAGTGCCGACCAGATGACCAGGGGAAGCCAGAGCGCCGCGCAGGTGAGGTTTGAGATCAGCAGAACCGGGAGCACGGCGTTGCCGCGCACGGATTGTTTCTTCAGCAGATCGTAGGCACCGAGAATCAATCCCGATGCCATGCCCAGGTAAAGCCAGTTCATGTGGCCCACTCATGACGCATGCCCGGTGACCTTGCGATTTCTTTTTTGGCGGCAATCGGAATGCAGGATTGGGGATGATGGAGCATTTCGGGATGTTGAATCAATGGGAACAAGGCATTGATCAGGTTGCTGCAATCGGTTCCCCGTGCCGCATCCGGACATCGTTAATAACTTCCAATATCTTGCGCTTGTCTTCGTGTCGGGAATTCGGCCTGATTATTTCTTTCTATTTCAGTGGCTTATGGATTTGTTTAGGAAAACTTTTTGACCTCGTTGACACAATATATTGGGTTCTTATGATGTTTTGCTACCATATCTTGTGTTTTGGGTCCTCTGATGTTACCCTTTCACAACCGTCATCCCTACGTTAGAATCACCTTTTTTAGAGAATTTGCCCATGGAAACCATCACGATTGAAGTTGGAGGAAGAACCTTCGAACTCGACAAGCAGAAGGCGGAGCGCGCCTACGAATCCAAACGCGTCATCAATGGCAAGGACACCATGTATTTCAACATCCTTCCGCTGAAGTACCAATGGGCTTACGATCTTTACAAAACCATGAAGTCCAATCATTGGGAGCCGGAAGACATCCCGATGCAGCGGGACTGTGAGCAGTGGCGCTCTTCGGATGGCAGCATATCGGATATTGACCGGTGGATCATCAAAATGGGGATCGGGTATTTCTCAGCTGCCGAAGGCATTGTTGGAGACAACATTATCCACGTCGTGCGGGAAGTGGTCACCGCACCCGAACTCAAGCTCGTGCTGGGTCGCCACGCACACGAGGAAAACATCCACGCTGACAGCCTGGTCTACATGATCAGTTCGCTTGGACTCAACCCCCACGAGTGTGAGGCCATGTTTGAGGACATCCCGACGATTGTGAAGAAGAATAACTTTGTCGTATCCAATTCCCGGTCACTGCGCCGGGATCTGGACCTCACTCAGACGGAGAACAAGCAGGCACTCGCCACCAATGTGTTTCTTTTTGGGCAGTGCATGGAAGGCACGCAGTTTTATGGATTGTTTGGCATGGTGTTGTCGCTCTACCGGCAGAATAAGTTCCCGGGCATCGGACAGATGTTCCGCTACACGCTTCGGGATGAGTCCAACCATATCGAGCTGTTCCGCACCTTGCTGGTTGATCTGGTGAGTGAAAATCCCGACATCTGGACCTCTGAGTTCAAGACCTCCCTGCGCAACCTGATGGCGGAAGCCATCCGGCTGGAGAAAGAGTTCATTCGCGACTGCCTGCCTGTAGATGCGCTGGGCCTTAAGGCAGACGATTTCCTGACGTACATTGACTTCATCGCTGACCGCCGCCTGGAGGGGGTTGGACTCGAGCCGTTGAATCCGGGAGTGGGAAATCCGCTGCCCTGGCTGGCCGAGATGATGGACATCAATAAGGAGCAAAATTTCTTTGAGGGGCGTGTGACCGAATATCGCAAAGCGTCTTCCCTGAATGTGGTCGATGATGATGAACTCTGATCCACACTTCCGGTAAAGCGGTCCCACCACTCTCGAATCCAATCGTCAAATACCTGAATCTCCCTGGTCGTTGAGGACTTTCTGGACGGCTCACTCTTTGAGCGGAAAAGAAGCCTCTTCGAACCAAAAACCTGTTTTGCCATGATCAAAAACCTGCCTGTCGAAGAAGATATCGCGCTCAAGCGCTACACCTCCATTCCTCGCGACCAAAAACCCAGATTCAACTGGAAGGAAGTCTTTTCACCCAAGCTGCTTTCCGAAACCGATCCGGAGGCTCTGCGTTCCATCACCATCCGTTCCGATGAAGGGGAACAGGTGTATGACCTTACAGACATTGCTGACACCATTGGCAACGCCCTGACCAATTTGCTCTTGTCCCGGGACGAAAGTGAAATTTTCACAGAAAAAAACCGGCGCTTTGTCGCCACCATTGCCCAGGTGGTGACCGAACGCATCACGCGACAGGCCATCAAGGAAGAGGAGTGTGTATTCAGCACCCGCGAAATCGATTTGCTGATCGAGCGTGCCCTCATCGAAAACCACGCGCACGATGTGGCAAAGAGCCTGGTTGTGGGGCGGGAGTTGCACAACCTCGACAATGATCCGGCGATGTTGCATGTGCAGGTGATCCGGCGCAACGGACAGATGGTTCCCTGGGATGTGAACAAGATCGAAGTCGCTGTGCGCAAGGCGTTTCTCTCGCTTGAGAAAGATTCCAGCCCCGCCGAACAGATCGCCCAGGGCGTTGCTGACCGGGTACAGGAGAAAGGTGTCAACCGCATCTACATCGAAGAAGTGCAGGACTTTGTGCAGGAGGAGCTGATGCGCCAGGGGCACTTCAAGGTTGCCGAGGCCTACATCCTGTACCGGGCACACCGCGCGAGCTTGCGGCAGGAACTCGAAGTGGAACAGGATGATCGGCAGGATGCCATGGTGGTTGTCAAACGTGCGGATGGTTCCACGTATTTCTGGGACGGTCACGACCTGCGCAAGCGCATTGATTATGCGACAATGGGACTGGAACTCGAACTGAGCCGCGATGAAATCGAGACGGAACTCCGCCGCTCCATGCATGCGGAAATGTCCGAATCCGACCTACGCAAAACCCTGCTGTTGAATTCGAAAACCCTGATCGAGCGGGACGCTGATTTCTCCAAATTCGCTGGCCGCATGCTCGAAACGTTCATTTATGAGGAAGTGCTCGACTGGTCCATCGAGCGGGATGGAATTTCCACGCTCAAATCCGCGCATCGCGAGCAGTTTCGCAGCTATCTAAAGCGGGGTGTGGAGCTGGATCGCCTGAGCGAAAAATTGCTTGCCTACGACCTCGACCAGCTGGCCGATGCGCTCGATCCTTCAGCGGACATGGATTTTGATTATCTGGGGGTGCAGACCCTCTACGACCGCTATCTGATTGTGGACAAGACGGACTCCAGAAATCATCGTCGCATCGAAACTCCGCAGTTTTTCTGGATGCGGGTGGCAATGGGACTGTTTGTTGGGGAGCACGAGAAGCAACCCAGCGAACCCGCTATCATTGAGCTCTACAACCTCTACAAGAGCCGTCGATTCTGCTCCTCAACACCGACCCTGTTCAACTCGGGAACACCTCGCAGCCAGTTGTCGTCGTGTTACCTCTACAAGGTGGACGACAGTATTGAGTCGATCATGTATCGCGGCATCGCGGAAAATGCGTTTCTTTCGAAATGGGCGGGCGGTCTCGGAGGCAGCTGGACATCCGTTCGTGGAACAGGTTCCCACATTCGGGGAACCAACGGTGAGAGCCAGGGCGTCATACCATTCCTGAAACTGCACAACGACCAGTTGGTTGCGGTCAATCAGGGAGGCAAACGTCGAGGCTCGGGTTGTGCCTATCTCGAGACCTGGCATAACGACATCTATGACTTCCTGGAATTGCGGCGCAACACCGGTGATGACCGCCGACGCACGCACGACATGAACACGGCAAACTGGATACCGGATCTGTTCATGAAGCGCATGGAGGCGCGTGAAGAGTGGACTCTTTTCCATTCCAATGAAGTGCCCGATCTACATGACCTTTACGGCAAGGCGTTTGAAAAGCGCTACCTGGAGTATGAAAAACTCCTGGATGAAGGAAAGATCGGCGGACAGCGCATCAAGGCCATCGATTTGTGGAAAAAGATGCTGCAGATGATCTTTGAAACCGGGCACCCATGGTTCACTTTCAAGGATGCCTGCAACATTCGTTCCCCACAGGATCATGTGGGAGTCATTCACAGTTCGAATCTCTGCACGGAAATCACGCTGAACACCGATGCGGATGAAACCGCAGTCTGTAACCTCGGCTCGGTTGTGCTCGACTCACACCTTGATGCACAGGGCAACTTGGATCTTGAGAAGCTGCGTGAGACTGTTCGCGTTGCGGTTCGTGCACTTGATAATGTGATCGATATCAACTTTTATCCGACCGAAGCTGCGCGTGCTTCCAACATGCGCCACCGCCCGATCGGATTGGGCGTCATGGGGCTGCAAAACTGTCTCTACCGTAAGGGAATCCCCTTTGAAAGTGAGGAGGCCGTGGAATTCAATGACGAATTTCAGGAGGCAATTGCCTACTTCGCCTACGAAGCTTCGTCCGATCTTGCCAAGGAACGTGGACGCTACTCCACCTATGAAGGTTCCAAATGGGACCGTGGACTGTTGCCGCAGGATACGATCGAACTGTTGGGTTCCGAGCGTGGAGAGGCGATTGATGTACCGCTGGGTGCGAGGATGGACTGGGAGCCGCTTCGTGCGAAAATCCGCAAACAGGGCATGCGCAACAGCAATGTGCTCGCCATCGCACCGACAGCGACCATTTCGAACATCATGGGATCCACGCCCTGCATTGAACCGACCTACAAGAACCTCTTTGTGAAGAGCAATCTTTCGGGTGAGTTCATCGTGCTCAACGCGTTTCTCGTTCGTGATTTGAAAGCACTGGGACTCTGGACCCGGGAGGTGCGTGACATGCTCAAGTATTTTGATGGTGAACTTGAAAATATCGAGGGCATCCCGGATACGATCAAGCGTCGCTACAAAACCGCATTTGGAGTGAACTACAATTACCTGATCGACGCAGCAGCCCGCCGCCAGAAGTGGATCGATCAGGCCCAGTCGGTAAATCTGTTCCTTGCGGAACCGGATCTCAAGACGCTTTCGCACATGTATCGTGCTGCGTGGCACAAGGGGCTGAAGACGACCTACTACTTGCGCACGCTCGGCGCATCGAACATTGAAAAAGCGACCGTATCCGTGAAAAAAGCGGGTGTGCGCATGCCCGGAGACGCGGCAGCGAGCATTCCGGCCACCGAACCTGTGCGCAAATTTTCCGAAGAGGAACGCGCTGCGTGTTCGCTGGATGCCATGCTCAACGGTGGTGAGTGTGAGGCCTGCCAGTAAGCTGCATCCGGTAGGATGACTTTTGCTTAATCTCTGCCCGTCCCGACCTTTGTTCGGGACGGGCAGACTGGTCATAGGGCCATGAGTGAAGTCCCAGTGAGAAATTCCTGTTTTTTGAATGGGAAATCCCGTGAGCGTGGTTATGCTCAAGCCTATAACTCGCCCATGAGCTGGCATGAATGCATTTGACAGCGTCGAACTCGAACCCATCTCCGGCCCAGTCCCGCCTGAACCGGTCGTGAACCTGTGGCCAGCGGTGTTCTGGACGCTCGGCGGGATTGCATTTGTTGCCTTGCTGGCATGGGGTTGCTGGTTTTGCATACGCTGCTGGAAGCAGGGGTCCTTTGCCAGAAAACCTCGATCTGTCTACCGCATGCAGCGTCTCGTTCGGCGGGCCAGAGCACAAAAAGACTCCGCGACGCAAGCTGCGGATATTGATGCACTCTGGTCGATCCTGCAGGAATATCTCATCGAAATGGCGTACGTCAAAAAATCCAGTCCGACTCTTGAGGAAATTCATCAGGAACTTGACCTGCTTGGTAGCTCCCCCGGCTGGAATACGGCAACCTTGCAGCACCTGATTTCACAGGTTGAACAGATCAAATATGTCGGACCAGAGAGCCGTGTGGATCCAGAAACGCTTCGACAGGATCTGATCTCACTTCTGGGTGAAATCATTGCGCATCATCGTTGAATGGACCAAAGTAGGCAACGCATGGAAACGGTTCTCAGCATTCTCGACAAGACAACGACCTATTTTCAGAAGCATGGCATTGAGAATGCGCGTCTGGATGCGGAGCTTTTGCTTTCGCATGTGCTCGAATGCAAGCGAATGCAGCTGTATCTCGACTTTGAACGTCCGCTACCGGAATCGACATTGGCATCCTTGCGTCCGCTACTGAAAAAACGGGCAAACCGCGAACCCCTGCAGTATCTGATCGGGTCCACCTCGTTTATGGATTTTACGCTGAAGACGGACCCCCGTGCATTGATTCCGAGGCCGGAGACCGAAGAGCTGGTGGAACTGATCCTTGCACATTTTGACAAGCGTGCGAAACCCGAGCGCATCCTTGACCTTGGAACAGGCACCGGTGCGATCGCCTGCGCCCTTGCCCGCGCCTTTCCGGATGCCGAGGTCATGGCTACGGACTTGAGCGAAACCACATTGACATTGGCTCGTGAGAATATCGAACGGCTTGCTTTGCAGCAGAAGATCCATTGTCTGCAGAGCCATTGGTTTCAAGGCGTGACGGGCGTGTATGATCTGATCGTCAGCAATCCTCCTTATCTTGCAGATCACGAACTGGAGACCCTGGAACCCGAAGTTGGGAAATTTGAACCCCATCGTGCGCTGGCTTCAGGTCCCAGTGGACTCGAGGCGATTGAGGTACTGCTTACGGAAGCACCGAAGTTCCTTCGGAAAAATGGAGTCATATTCCTGGAGACGGGGTGCAGTCAGGAGTCCGCGATTCGATCATTTGCGCGTGAGCTTGGACAGGAACCACGTCTCGAATGTTTCAAGGACCTCAACCATCGCCATCGATTTGTTCGATTGGAAATGGGCTGAGAGGAGCCAAGCCCCCAGCTAACACGCGCTACTTATCGTGTAGAGCGAAGGGGATCGCCGGCCGGATTCAGTTCTCCCAGAATGTGATTCAGCGTGGGCGCATTGTCCGAATGAATGGCAATCTGGCGGTTTTCAGAGGTGTCGATGTGCTTTTCAAGCAGAATCCAGTCGCTCACGATGCGCATGCTTTCCCGCAGATGGATATCAAACCCCTTTTTGTCCTCGTCTTCCTCTTCATCATCATCCTTCGCATCCGCATCGAGTTCAACGGAATCATTAGAATCCACATTGGCAGCGAGCTGAGGAGAATCCGACGCTCCGGTTTCATTTTCAACTTCAGTTTCTGCGGGGGGTTCTGGCATCGGCTCGGGATCCTTTAGAGGGATGGCGAGGTGTGCAAATGTGAACCCTTCGAGTTCATCCTGACGTGCTTCCAACTGGTCGATGAGTTGATCGTCGGCGTTGAGCAGGTTGATGCGGTCGAGAAGCCCGATAGGGATGGATTTCCGGTCGTAGCGCGACTTGAAGCTCGAAATGGTTGCATCGAGATATTGGAATTCCTCAAGAAGCTCCCTGCGCTGCTGGCTGCGATCCGCGAGAAGCCCTACAATGGAATCCTGCAGGTAGGGATAGGCGTTTGAGACCAGAAGCTCCGATTCGATGGGAAGTTCCTCGATCTGGTCCCAGGTCATCGGATTGTCTAGGTCAGATTCCCGGATGGGGAGCAACTCTGCCACACTGGGTAAATTGATATCTGAAACCACCCCGCGCAGCTGAGTGGATGAGCCATCGGGCAGGTAGTATTTGGCAATCGTGATTTTCGCCATGGAAGGCATCGACGAAGAGGACGAAGTTGTCGGGATCAGCCGACCAACGCGCTCCAGCAAGTTGGGGCGGATGAAGCGGTTGTCCCTCCCCATCATGTCATAGACAGAAATCGGCAAGGTAAAGGTGGATTGTACGGTTCCCTTCCCGTGCGTGGATTCATCTCCGATCACCAGCGCGCGACGGTAGAACTGGAGGGCGCCTGCAACGATTTCGGAAGCGGATGCACTGTAGCGCGAAGTCAGCACCGCCAGGGGGCCTTCCCATGATATTTTGGGGTCATAGTCACGGCTGACATCCACATCACCAGCACGGTTTTTCACCTTGACGACGGGTCCAGTCGTGATGAAGAGACCGGTGACATTGATGGCTTCGTCCAGCAGACCCCCGCCGTTGTTGCGCAGATCCAGCACAATGCCTTCGACTCCCTGCTCCTTCAGGCGAGAAATCAACAGATCGACATCATCACGGGCGCGGGTGGAATGCGGATTGCCGTGAGTGGGACCGTAAAAATTGGGAAGTTTGATGACCCCGATGGACAGCGTCGTGTCGCCTGCGGGAACTTGATGCAGCTCGGCAGAAGCCAGCTTTTCCTCAAGCTTGATGCGCTTGCGGGTGATGGGCACAACCTTGTCCTCAACGCTCGTCTCGGAACGGATTCGCAGGCGCACGAGTGAATCCTCCTTGCCCCGAATCAGGCGCACGATGTCACGCAGGCGCTTGCCGACCACATCTTCGAATTCCCCACGCCCCTGAGCAACTCCGATGATGGTATCTCCCTCCTTGATTTCTCCGGATTTTGCGGCAGGACCGCCATCAATCAGTTCCAAAATCTTGCAGAAACCGTTGTCGTCGCTGAGCACGGCACCGATACCGATGAGTTCATTGCTGATCGAAATTCCGAAATCTTCGGACGTGTCGGGCGACATAAAATTGGAGTGTGGGTCGTAGCGCTGTGCGAGTTCGGTCAGAAAATCCTCTTGCACTTCAGCTGGTTTGGTTTCGCCGATGCGCTGCAACCAGCGCTCATAGCGCTCGAGAATTTTTTGCTTTGCGTCGACAATCCACTCCTGATGCTGCTCGGCACTGATGTGCTCGTCATACTGTTCTCTTGTGAGTTGTGGTACTGGCTCGTCCCCAAATTGCTCCTCCAGCTCCTCGCGAATCTTTGGAATGATTTCCGATAAAATTTCGTGGCGAATGCGGCGAGTCCACAGCTCATCTGCCTCTTCGCGGGTCTTGGGCCAGGTGCGATTTTCCAGGTCGGTGATGTAGTCTCCACTTCCAAACACATCGATCTCACCCTCGAGAAAGGTACGAGTCCAGTCGAGGCGTTCGGCCACTCGTTTTTCAAAGGTATTGAAGATGTAGAACGCGGGATAGAGTTCGTTTTTGTCGAGATAGTTGTTTTTGAGCGTGCGACCAAAACGCTGCGTCCAGAGCCACTCGTCGGAACTGAGAAAATAAAGATAATTGAAATCCAGACGCTCCATATACTGAGGGATGAGGGCCTCATAATCCTCCTGTGTGAGCACCTTCTGCGTGAAATGCAGGCGCTCCATGGCCATGCGCATATCCTTGATTTCCGCCTTCATCTGAAAACTGGTCTCCAGCGGGACTTCAGCAGAAATGGGCGATACAGCCGCACACGATAGTGTCAGCAGAAGAAAATGGATTCGAAAGCGGTTGAGCATACTGCGGTGGGATTGTGGTGAAATTGCGGTGATTGTCAAAAAATGGAAGAAGACCTTGGAATTTGGCTTGAGTCAGGTTGATTTCGATTCCAGAGCAATTCCGAAAGAGCGGACTATTCCGGGTCGGGCACGAGCTTAGATCTCCTTCCATCGATCAATCGTTCAAAATACGGTTCATTTTGCGGTTGGCTAAGATCGGGCAGCTCATCCTCCTCGTCGTCGTCCTCTTCCTCATCGTTGAGTGCAAACACTAGCTCGTCGGGCTTTTCAAAGACCTGAGCGATGCGACGCACCTGATTATCCATGACCAGCAACATATCGTGCAAGCGACCCTTGCGCGTGTTTTCAATGATGCACGGGTAGGATTCCCTTTTGAAAAAGGCCTTGTATTCCTTGAGCCATGAGACGGGCAGGGATTTGAATTCGTCCAGGATCACCAGATCCGAAAAATGAAAACAGCACTCGTACCATTTTCGGGTGCGACTGCATTGCGAGACTTTGTAGCAGTCGACCCATGTGGTAATGCGTTGCAGTGCAAACCCTGAGCTGGGAACCCAGTAGGCAAGGGTTTCAAGCATGTCGACAAGGTGAAGGGTTCCGTGGGCGAGGAAGAGCGCAGTTACCCCCGGACGTGCGATGGGAGCTTTCGCAAACGCGCAGGACTCCGTTTCGAGTGACCATGTCGACGTTTGCATGCCTTTGTTGAGCAGCTGGGCCAGAGCCGGGCAGTCAGGCAGGGCTTCGGATTCGTGATGCCAAAGTTCGACGCTCTCACCGTGAAAGATCAGGTAGGACGCCATTTGGAAAACGATCTCGAATCGCTGATCGTTGGCGACCCCCAGCACGACAAAAAGGTCACTTGTAAGCTCCGGTTCTGACGGATTCATGATGCAATTATCGGACAAAAACGTGAGAACTTCAAACTGACCTTAGAGGTGAGAGAGCGCACGGTGGCGCAACAGGTGATCGAGTGCCACCAGAGCGGCCATTGCCTCGACAATGACCACAGCACGCGGAACCACGCAAGGATCATGGCGCCCTTTGCCAATCAACTCAGCCGGGTTTCCCTGCAGATCCACAGTGGCCTGGGGACGCAGGATGGTTGCGGTGGGTTTGAACGCAGTTGAAAAGTAGATCTCTTCTCCATTGGTGATGCCGCCCTGCACGCCACCGGAGCGGTTGGTGATCGTGTGCACGTTGCCGTCTTCGACGGTGGGAAGGTCATTGTGAGTGGAACCGCGCATGCGGGAACCGGCAAATCCGCTTCCAATCTCGAAGCCCTTGGTCGCTGGAATCGAAAGCATTGCTTTGGCGAGATCAGCCTCAAAGCGATCGAAGACCGGGTCGCCCAGCCCGACTGGCATTCCCCGCATGCGGCACAGGATACGCCCTCCCACGGAGTCACCATCGGAGCGTGCGGCCTTGATCGCTTCGATCATGCGCTCGGCAATAGCGGCATCGGGGCAGCGCACGATGTTGGCCTCCACCTGCTCAAGTGTGGGAAATGGGAGGGACTCCGGATGTGGCAGATCGATATCGGCAATGCTGCTGACATAGGCACGGATTTCGACTCCAGCGAGGGTCGCAAGCACCTGCTTGGCGATGGCACCTGCCGCAACTCGTGCGATGGTTTCCCGCGCGGAGGAACGTCCGCCTCCTTCGTGGTTGCGGATGCCATACTTTGATTGATAGGTGAAATCGGCGTGAGACGGGCGAAACTTGTCGCGCATTTCGTCGTAGGCGTTGGGCCTTGCATCTGTATTGGACACGTAGATGGCGATGGGAGTGCCAGTGCTCTTTCCTTCCCAGATGCCTGAAACAACCGTGGCGGTGTCGGGTTCCTTGCGCTGGGTAGTGATCTTGCTTTGTCCCGGACGCCTGCGATCCAGTTCAGCCTGAAGAAATGCGAGGTCAATCGGAATTCGGGGCGGGCAACCATCAATGACGACACCGATGCTGCCACCGTGGCTTTCTCCCCAAGTGGAGATTGTAAAGAGTTTTCCGAATGAACTTCCCATGATGCTGTGATTTCTGCAGTGGACGGATCGACGCTGCGAATGGGCAGCGGACTCCGCACTCAGCCGCATTTGAATCGAGCGTTCCGAGAGCGTCAACCCCTAGTTTGCCTGCCGGGTGCTCGGTGACAGCTCAGCGAAGCGCATGAATGGCGCGTCCATCGACCGCTAGAGCAGCCTCCTTGATGGATTCGGAGATCGTCGGATGTGCATGAACCGTGCGGGCCAGGTCTTCGGCACTACCGCCATATTCCATGTGAGCGACGGCTGCGGCAATCATTTCGGAAGCCTGGTGCGCGAGAATGTGAACCCCCAGAATGCGGTCGGTCCTGGCATGTGCGATGATTTTCACCAGGCCATGTGCATGATCACTGGCGATGGCGCGTCCATTGGCACCAACGTTAAACTTGCCCACACGAATCTCGTCGCCGTGCTGCTCGCGGGCAGCGGCTTCGGTGAGTCCCACCGAGGCCAATTCGGGATCGGTATAGATGACCCCGGGAATGAGGTCGTGTGCCACATGGCCATGGCCAGTTGCCAGGTATTCGGCCACCGCAACACCCTCTTCTTCAGCCTTGTGAGCCAGCATGGGACCCGCAATCACATCGCCGATGGCAAAGATTCCCGAGACACGGGTTTCAAAATGGGAGTTGGTCGGGATGCGTCCGCGCTCATCGAGTTCGATGCCAACCGTATCGAGTCCAAGGCCTTCAGTATAGGCTTTGCGACCTACGGCCACCAATACCTTGCTCGCTTCCAGCATGAGTTCTGTGCCATCCTTTTCGGCACGTAGCGATACCACATCTCCTGCGATCACGCCCTCGGTGATCCGGGTATCCGTCAGAATGTTCAGGCCCTGTTTTTTGAAAATGCGTTCGGCTGCCCGAGCAAGATCCTCATCGTTGCCAGCGGCAATGCGTGGAAGAAACTCCACCACAGTTACCTTACTGCCAAGGCGGTTCCAGACGGAACCAAGCTCCAGCCCGATCGCACCCGCACCCACGACGATCAGGGATTCCGGCACCTCATGAAAGGCCAGTGCTTCGGTACTGCTGACGATGTGCTCACCATCAAGCGGAAGAAACGGCAGCGATACGGGTGCGGAACCAGTTGCGATCAGCGTGTATCGTGTATGGATATCCCGTGCATCATCTTTCTGAAACACGCGAATTTTTCCCGGAGCGGTGAGGCTTGCATGCCCCTGAATGTGCTCGATCTTGCGCCCTTGCACAAACTGCTTCACTCCGCCGCGCATGGATTCGATGACGGATTTGCGACGA
This sequence comes from Puniceicoccaceae bacterium, assembly GCA_040224245.1. NCBI lineage: Bacteria > Pseudomonadati > Verrucomicrobiota > Opitutia > Puniceicoccales > Puniceicoccaceae > Puniceicoccaceae bacterium. The sequence continues at coordinate 67,257 of JBEGIR010000074.1, forward strand.
TCCTGAAGCACGGAAAGATCCATGCTCACACTTTCGAATCGAATCCCGTGTGCGCTGGCCTGATGCTGCGCAAAGGACAGTTGCTCGGTGGAATGCAGTAACGCTTTGCTCGGAATGCAGCCCACATTGAGGCAGGTGCCACCCAGGTAAGGGTCTTTCTCAATGAGGGCGGTCTTCAACCCCAGTTGAGCAGCGCGAATGGCAGCCACATATCCTCCGGGACCCGATCCAATGACAGTCAGGTCAAACTCCTGTTTGCTTTCACTCATGACAAATAAACCCTCTCGATACGCTTAGATCCCGAACAACAGACGGCTTGGGTTTTCAATGGCCTTTTTGATGTGAATCAGGAAGGTGACTGCTTCCTTGCCGTCCACAATCCTGTGATCATAGGACAGAGCGAGGTACATCATCGGACGGATTTTCACCTCTCCATTGATCGCTACCGGGCGCTCCTGTATGCTGTGCATGCCGAGAATTCCACTCTGAGGCGGGTTGATGATCGGAGTGGAGAGCAAGGAACCGTACACGCCTCCGTTGGAGATGGTAAACACTCCGCCCTGCATGTCCTCAATATTGATTTTACCCTGCTTCGCCCGCTGTGCATATTCGGCAAGCTGTTGCTCAACCTCTGCAAAACCGAGGGCGTCGCATCCGCGAAGAACGGGAACTACCAGACCTCGCTCGGTGCCGACAGCGACGCCGATATCGTAGTAGTGGTGAGTGACAACTTCATCCCCGTCGATCTGGGCATTGATACCGGGAACTGCCTTGAGCGCACTGACAGCCGCCTTCACAAAAAAGGACATGAACCCAAGCTTCACTCCGTGGGCCGCGACAAATTCCTCCTGCATTTGCTTGCGCAGTTGCATCACGGCGCTCATGTCGACCTCATTGAAGGTTGTGAGTATGGCAGCTTCATTCTTCACCGACACCAAACGTTCTGCGATCTTGCGCCGGATGGGACTCATGCGCTTGCGCGTGCTGCGAGCTTCCGATCCAGTTGTGGCTGTAGCAGCGCGTTGAGCAGGTGCAGTGTCGGTAGTATTGGTCGAAGTAGCGGCTGGCGACGCATCTGATTCCTGTTGTGGTGCCGCTTCCGTTTTCTCTGCATCCGTGGACTGCTCCTGTGCTTCCTGTGCCTTGAGCATGTCAGCCTTGGTGACGCGCCCAGCCTTGCCAGTACCCTTGACGGTTGAGGGATCGATGCCCGAACTCGCCGCAATGCGTTCGACCGAAGGCGGGTAGCGCTCATCCGATGGTTTTTCCGAGTCATCCTTCTTTGCGGAAGAGCTGTCTTCGGAGTCCTCGGCTTGGGTATCGGTGCCCTGCGAAGGAGTTGAGGGCTTCGATGTGGGTTTGTCTTCAGCCGAAGCATCGGACTTCGATTCCTCAGATTCTGTGATGCGTGCGACAACCTGGCCAATTTTAACCTCGGAATCAGCCTCCACGAGCAGCTCGATCACGCCTGAAATTTCTGCAGTTCCCTCCGATGTGATTTTGTCGGTTTCCAGTTCGTAGAGCATGTCACCCTTCTGGACAGTGTCGCCATCCTTGCAGTTCCACTGCGTGAGAATGCCGGAGACGATGGATTCTCCCAAACTGGGGATTTTTACTTCGTGTTGCATGGTAAAATATAAGAGGCAGGGTGAACCCTAGATTTCAAACGCATGGGTGACAATTTGCTTTTGTTCGAGCTTGTGTACCTTTGAAAAACCAGTGGCAGGAGATGTGCTTGCATCGCGTCCACAGTAGTAGGGCTTGGTTCCAAACATGGATTCGAATTGTGGTGCCAGAAAACTCCACGCACCCATGTTTGCCGACTCCTCCTGACAATAGACAATCTTCAAATCACTTCCGTAAGATTCGACGGTTTCCTTGAGCAAATCCCGGTTGAGCGGGTAGAACTGTTCGATGCGAAGAACTGCGGCGTTGTCACATCCGGCGGATTCCCGGTGCTCCAGAATATCGTAATAGATTTTTCCCGAGCAGAGGATCACACGGTCAATTTTGGAGCCGGGTTGTGGGTCTGGGAGAATGCTCTGAAACCCTCCCTCGGTGAACTCTGAAACATCGCTGACCGCAGCTGGGTGGCGAAGCAGGCTCTTCGGTGCCATGATGATGAGCGGTTTGCGGAAAGGACGCTTCATCTGGCGGCGCAGCACGTGGAAATATTGAGCGGGCGTGGTGATGTTGCAGACCTGGATGTTGTTCTCCGCGCAAGCCTGCAGATAGCGTTCGAGGCGTGCGGACGAATGCTCAGGCCCCTGTCCCTCATAGCCATGAGGCAACAGCATTACGAGTCCACTGACCCTTCCCCACTTGGATTCACTGCTGGTAATGAATTGATCGATGATCACTTGTGCGCCATTGGCAAAGTCACCAAACTGCGCCTCCCAGATGCAGAGCATCTTCGGATATTCGAGGGAATACCCAAAATCAAATCCCAAGACAGCGGCCTCCGACAACAGGGAATTGTGCACACAGAACTGTGCCTGTTCATTTGAAAGGTGGTTGAGCGGGATGTACTTGTCCTTGGTTTGGGAGTCCACCAGAACGCAGTGCCGGTGGCTGAAGGTGCCACGCTCGACGTCCTGTCCGGAAATGCGAACAGGGGTTCCCTCTTCCAGGAGCGTCCCCCATGCCAGTTGCTCGGCAAATGCCCAGTCGATTCCCGTGCCACTTTCAAACTTTCCCCAACGGGTCTTGAGCAATCGGGCAATTTTTGGATTGGCATCCAATCCATCGGGAATCTGCGTAAGAATGCGGGCGACGCGCTTCAGCCGGTCAGCTTCGACTCCGGTTTCTACATTGTGGAACGTGTAGGGCGGTTGAAACTCTGCGGTCGATCCTGCGAAGGTGGCGATCTTAACCTCTGCCTCTTCGTGTTCGGCTGAAGATGCCAATTGCTTGGCTTCGTCGAGCCGTGCGGTGTAGTCGTTTTTGATCGAGTCGATCTGCTCAGCCGTCAGCGCTCCCTGATCGATGAGCTGCTTGCTCAGGCCCTCGGAAATGAGGGGCATGGAAGCGATTTTACGGTAGAGCGTTGGCTGGGTGAAGGCGGGTTCATCGGCTTCATTGTGGCCATGCCGGCGGTAGCAGACCATGTCGATGAAGACATCGCAGGCAAACTCCTGTCGATATTCGAGCGCAATCTTGCTCACGTGGGCAACGGCAAGCGCGTCATCCCCATTGACGTGGAAGACGGGGGCCTCGATCATTTTGGCGACATCGGTGCAGTAGTGACTCGAGCGCGCATCAACTGGATCGGTGGTGAAACCGATCTGATTGTTAACGACGATGTGGATTGTGCCACCCGTGCGGTACCCCTTGAGCTGGGAAAAATTGAGAACTTCGGCAACAATACCCTGCCCGGCGATGGCGGCATCCCCGTGGATCAGGATTGGCAGCACGCGCTTGCGCTCGAGGTCACCAATGATGCGCTGTCGGGCGCGTGCACGACCTTCGACGACCGGATTGACGGCCTCAAGGTGGCTGGGGTTGGCGGACAGTCGGATCGTGACCTCATGTCCGCTTTCGGTAGTCAGGGTGTTGTCGTAACCCAGGTGGTACTTGACATCTCCGTCTCCCTGAAAGTCACCGGCGATGTGGTGTTCGGAAAATTCGGTGAGTATGGTCTGGTGCGATTTGCCGACAAAATTAGCCAGCACATTCAGGCGGCCGCGGTGGGCCATGCCCATAACAATCTCGTCAACCGGGAATCGTGGGCAGTGCTGTGCGATGGTATCCAGTGCGGCAATCAGCGTCTCTCCCCCTTCGAGCGAAAAGCGTTTTTGTCCCACAAAGTTCTTGTGCAGGTAGGACTCAAACTGCTCTGCCTCGATAATCTTTTGCAGGATGCGCACCTGTTCGGGTTCCGAGAATTGGTGATGAAAATCATTGGGTTCGATCCGGGACTGCAGCCAGCGACGCTTGCGCGCATCCTGAATGTGAACGTATTCCACACCGATGTTGCCGCAGTAGGTGAATCGCAGGCGATCAATGAGTTCCTGAACCGTGACATTCAGCCCACCGAGATAGTTGCCGGTATGGATCACCTCCGGCAAATCTTCCGGTGCAAACCCGAGACGGTCGAGTGCGAGTCGCGGGTTGATGGGCAACTCGATCATGAGCGGATTGATGGTTGCCTGGGTATGTCCGCGGGAGCGGTAGGCAAACACCGCACCGATGGCACGGGCCTGGATTTTGTATTTTCGGTAGGCTACAGCGTCATCTCCTCCGGACGGAGTTGGAGTTGGGGATGAGCCATTGCGGGCACCCGCCAGTTCAAATCCCTCAAAAAATGCCTGCCACAAGGGATCGAGGTCGTGTTCACCGGATTGCCACTTGGCGTAATTGGCGTCAATCAGGTCTGCATTCCACCGGTTCGCGAAAGAAAGGTTTTTCATTGGCCGTGCCTTACACAATAATCGTTAGCAAAGTCCTACTATGGATTTGTCGAAAAAACAAGTTTCATGGGTTGGGGTTTCGGAATGTTAAAAGTCGTGATGAGAAGGAGTTGGATTATAAGGACAGGTTGTTTGAAGCGGGGTATGCGCACATTCCGAATTCGTTAATGCGAGGTTGAAATTGATGCATTTCACCGTATGCAAGACGAGTTGGAATTGCAATACCATGGCATCTTCTTTGAACGAATCGGAATTCAGGCGGGAACTGCGGGATCTGCTGCAAGGCGCAGTCGAGGGTCCGAAAGGCAAGCTCGACAGTTATCTGGCTGCGCTGGATCGACTCGACTCGATTGCCGCCGATACTGGACTGGGGTTACCGGGGGAGCTTCGTCATTTCCTGGCGAAGCGCAGCTACGAAAAGGCAAGGTTCTTTGTCGACAATCTGCCGGAGCCGTCCTAGGGTTTCGGTTTTTGGGTAGCCGTGCTGCCTGCATCCTATGAAGACTACGGTCGCTTTTCGAAAAGGTGTTGAGAACACTCCGCTATACCAGGCAGGTTTGCCGATTGATCTGGTGGCACGGGAGTATGGACTTGATCCTGCATCCATCGTAAAACTCGCCTCCAATGAAAACCCGCTCGGGCCATCCCCTGCAGCGATGGCAGCGGTGCGGGATGCGGTGAAGGAACTGCACCGTTATCCGGATGGTGGGGCATGGGAGCTGACGCAACGACTGGCGCGAGAGTATGCGCTCGATGCTGCGCAGTTTGTGATCGGGAATGGGTCAAACGAAATTCTGGAATTGCTGGCACAGGCCTTCCTGGAGCCGGGTACCAACGCGGTAATGGGCGAATTCCCCTTTGTGGTGTATCCGCTCGTGACCCGTCATTTCGGGGCTGAGGTGCGGACAGTGCCGATGCCCGCATTGCGGCACGATCTTGGGGCGATGCTGGATGCGATTGATGAACAGACCCGGTTGATCTTTTTGGCAAGTCCGAACAATCCGACACCACATGCAGTGAATCGCGAAGAGCTTTTGGAGTTCATCCATGCGCTGCCAGAGCATGTTCTGTTTTGCTTTGATGCTGCATATGGGGAATACCTGGAGCAACCGTGGAACCTTTCGGAGTTGATCCGTGATGGACGACCGATCGTTGAGACGCGCACGTTTTCCAAAATCTATGGCCTCGCGGGCCTGCGTGTGGGCTATGGCATGGCGCCGGAGTGGATCATCAACCTGCTCAAGCGAACCCGGCAGCCCTTCAGTGTGAATTCCCTTGCCTTGGCGGGGGCGCTTGCGGCACTGGATGATGAGGAGTTTGTAAAACGCTCCCGCGACGTGAACCATCAGGGCACGGAACAGTTGAAGAACGGATTGCAGTCTCTTGGATATGAGGTTGAGACAGGATCGGCCAATTTCATTCTGGTGCGTGTTGCTGATGCGTCAGGCGTCTGCGGGGCATTGTTGAAAAAAGGTGTGATTGTGCGCTCGATGCAGCCTTTTTCTCTGGACGGAATGATTCGGGTTTCGGTAGGCTCATCACGAGAAAATGATCAATTCCTCAACGCAATTTCGGATCTCGCGCGTGGAACATGAATTCGCCAACAGGATTTCGAGGTGAACAGTGATCTTGTTTCGCACGGACTGATCTTGATGATCGTCTGGATGTTCTTGTACCTCTACGGTTTTCTGGTGGAGGCAATCAAAGCGTATTTGCTGGAGTTTCGCTATCGCGACTTGCGGGAGGATACGGAGCATGAACGGCAATACCTGAAACTGTTGTTTTCGATTGTCGACAGTGCAAAACGCTACGAGAACACCTTAGGGCCAGTCATGATTGCGGTTGCGATTTCGGTTGCGAGCGTCGCCTGGGTAGGTGGACTGGCAATGCTGTTGTCGGCAGGATTGAACAACATGGTGAACCCCTCAACCTGGATCTACCTTGCGTTGCTTCTGGGCTTGAGCGCGGTGTTGCAGGCAGCGATGCTCAAAATCGTACCAGCTGCGGTGGGAAGTCGCCTGCCGATGGGGCTGATTCGGTGGGCAACTGTTTATGTGATGCTCATGGTGTGGTTGCTCGGCCCGGTGCGTGGGGGCATCAAACTGGGAGTGCGCCTGCTGGCCTGGATGGGAATCGTACCACCCGCCCCGCCCGCTCCGCTCGACCGGGATTTTCAGATCCTGGCAACCGGTCGTCGGGATGTGGTCTTTACGCCAGTGACTGAAAAAATCGCCTCAAGAGCACTCGAGCTGAACTCAATTTCCGTCTACGATATCTTGTTGCCGCGCAATCAGGTGCAGTTGTTTGATCTCAATGAACCCATTGAAGCAAACCTCGAGTTGGCGCGAAAGACCGGCCATACTCGATTTCCATTGTGCGTGGGGGATCTGGATCACTGCGAAGGGCTCATCCACATCAAAGACATCTTTCGCTTCCGCAAACCATTGGGCGGACTCGACCTGCGCAAAATCATGCGTCCGATCCTTCGGGTCGGGCAAGATGAGCCGCTGGACAAAATTCTGCAGGTTCTGCTGACCAAACGGGTTCACATGGCGCTTGTCGAGGATGAGTTTGGCGGCATCCTTGGGGTGCTGACGCTGGAACGCATTCTGGAGGAACTTGTGGGTGAGATTCAGGATGAGTTCGACAAGGAGGATCACATGATCGTGCCGCTGAAGAAAGATTTCTACAAAATTTCGGGACTGACGCCTCTCTATGAGGTGGAGGACCAGTTGGGGGTGGACGATCTCGAAAACGATGACGTTTCTTCGTTTGGCGGACTGATCACGCATCATTTGGGAAGAATTCCGTCAGCGGGTGAGCAGATCGAAATCGGCCCGCTCCAGATCATTGTGAAGGAGACGGATGAAACCCGCGTGATTTCAACAACGGTCCGGGTATTGTCCTTGCCGGATTTTCCGGAAATTTAACAAGTGAGAAGGGTCTGAGTCAGAGGTCGTGAACGAGAAAGCCTGCGGGGAAGTTGCGTTTAATCTTTGCGAGAATCTGATCGCGACCGTTGAGATGCTGGAATCGATCCGATGAGAGCAATCGATAGGATTTGACCAGCTGCTGATTGGGCAGACGTCGCTTGTCCATCTCCTGGCGAAGTAGTTCGAGAAGTGCGGGAGCATCCCTTTGCTGCAGGTAGAGGGTGATGAGTGTTTCCCGCAGGGACGAATTGGACGGATGCTTCTGCAGGCAGTGCTCAGCAATCTGTCTCGCGGTTTCAGGGTTCCCCAGCTCCAGAAAAAGCTGAGCGACCGCGAGGTAGCGGTCGGGTCCGACGGAGGGCAAGCTCAGGAGCGCATCGAGCGATTGTCGTGCACGGAACGCATCTCCTGTGCCCTGATAGGCTGCAGCTTTGAGACTCAGCAAAATGGAGTGCGAATCGGGGGACTCTTCCAGTTCGGTGCGGTAAGTCGATTCCAGTGCCTCCAGCGCTCCGAGCGTTCCGGCATAGTCGCGACTGCGCAAACGCGCTTCGATCAGGATGAATTGGCTCAGGTGTTGTGGGAATTGAGGTGAGAGCTGAGCGTGTGCGGCGACTGCTCGTTCGGTTTGGGGAACATCTCCAAAACGGGATGTCAGGATCGCCAGCTGTCGCATCGCTTCAGCGTCGTCGTGGAATTGGGCGAAGTATTCATCGATCCAGTTATGCATGCGAGCTGGCGGATTCATTGGGTCGGAATGCTGGTACTGCAGCCGAAGGTGGGTGAGCTGCGCACGGAAGTTCTCGCGATGTTCGAGCGCATAAACCAAGGCGAACCGTCGTGCGCGTTCGGGCTGGTTTGATTCCACCAGCAGTTCGATGAGTTTTTCGTGCAGTTGCGTGTTTTCGTGAAAGGTATCGAGATGGGATTGCAGCAGAGCGATGCTATCACTGATCTTTCCCTCATCTGCGAGCAACTGAGCCTGCAGTGCCCGGCCTTCTGCAAACTGAAGCAGCTGATGCTGCTGCAACCAGTGGCGGGTTGTCTCCGTGTCGCCAAGGTTTCGATGGGCCGCTGCGATTTGATAACTCACGAGCGCGCGCATGGATCGGGAGAGTTGAAGGTCCTCATGCTGGAGAATGCGCTGCCCTGCTTCGATGACTGCGGCATCGAATTCGTTTCGGTTTGCAAGAGCAAACAGGTGTTGCAGGTAGGCATCGCGAGCCGTTTCATCCACTCCTGGCAGAAACTTGATTCCATCGACGACAAGGCTGAGCGCTAATTCGGGGCGCTTCAGGGCGAATTCGTAAAACTCTGACAGGGTTTTCCGGGCGATCAGGTGATCCGGAACACGCAATAGTCCGTTACGCAGCAAATGAAGTGCTTCACGCAAATCTCCGCTTTCCATGGAATCGAATGCGGCCTCAATGTAGTAGTAACCTCGCTTTTTCTGGAATGATGCATGAGTGAAGGGAAAAAACAGGGTTTCCAGGTAGGATGCTTCGGCGTAACCACGCCGGAACTTGAAATGAAAGTAGGCTGCCGAAAAAACGCACACCCATGTAAGGATACCGATGATCAACAGGCAAACTGACAATTTGCCGAGGGCAAAACGGAAGCGCGTGGTGCCGTCCGACATTCGAGAAACGGTCGCGAGACCTAGCAGGACCGGGCGCTGTTGGCGAATGCGGGGTTTACTGGATGAGGGCATGGATCGGGCAGACTGGCAATGCAGGGGGCAACAAAGAGACACAGGATGAAGATTTGTTTCTGTTTAACAAGAATTTTACTTGAATTTAGCCGTAGGCAGCTTAGATTTCTAAGATTCCTTCCTATCACAACAACTTAACATCTCCGCTTATGTTCCAACTCTCTCACCGCAATCTCCTCCACCTCATCGCGTCATCGACGCTCTGCGCAAGCAGTCTTAGTGTTGCTTCACCCTTGCTCACTCTCAGTGACAACGCTGCATTGTACTTCGTCGGTTCGGCATCCGTCACGGCGGACTCGAATGTGGCATACAGCAACACCAACGAATTGGATGATGTGGTGTTTGACATTCGTCCCGGATTTGAACTGGTGGCGGGTAGTCCAGACACTGGAGCCAGCTTTGTCCTTTCGGCAGCGTATGGACTCCGCCGATACATGGACTATGATGAATTTGATACCGAATTGCCTGCCATCGTAGCAGAGGCAACGTTCAAGTCCGCAAAATCGACCACGACCGCTTCAGCGAGCTACATTGAGACTCAGGCGGAGAATCGTCGCGGACTTCGCGGGGTGGTTCTCAAATCCGCAATTACGGATCTGGGGTTTTCGACAGAATATGATGCATCGGCTAAAACTTCGCTTTTGGGTGGCATTTCGTATCGGGATACCAACCGCGAGGAATTTGGTTCGGACTACACGGATTTCAGTGTTCCGGTAAACGTGTATTACGCAGCGACTGAAAAACTGGATATCGGTCTGGGATATCGGTATCGGGATTCGTCTGTCGATGGCTCAGTCTTCGGAGATCGCAGCTCTCATTTTGTGAACCTTGGCCTGCGCGGTGAGTTGACACCCAAACTCGTGGCGGACCTCAAGGTGGGTTTTCAAACCACGGATGTGGACCGCGCAGATTCGGTTGATGGACTTGCATTGGATGCAAAGCTGACCTATTCCGCCAGCATGAAATCGACGCTTGATGTGGTGCTTTCAAAAGACCTTCTTGTGGGATTTGGAGGGGAAGTTATTGATAACCTGAGCGTGGGACTGGTCGGAAATTATCGCTTCTCAGAAGCATTTTCCGCAAATGCAATGGCCGTGGTGGGAACCGACTCCTATGAATCCGTATCGCGCGATGATGATTATCGCATCGTGCAGGTGGGACTCATGTACAGTCCAGTCTATTTCATGTCGGTGGAAGCGGCATACATGTGGATGGACAATGACTCGAATCTGGCGGGGCTGGATTTCACCAAGGACACACTGATGATGTCGGTGAACCTGCGCTATTGATGCTGTTTCAGTGAACTGCCTGCAAACGCCTTTATGGGAATGGCGATAGCTTGACATTACAAGGTATCGCCTTCCTTTTTATAGGTCATTGCTTCTCCCACTCATGAATCACTTGCACCTTTTCCTTGTCGCAGTCCTCGGGTTCTCGACTTTGGGTGATAATGCGATAGCACAAGCCACCGACGTCCCTGCTGAGGAGCCGGTTCGGTCCAACTACCGTCTGAAACCATCCGATTTGATCGAAGTCATGGTGTTTCAGGAACCTGACCTCAATAAACAGGTTCGCATTGAGGCGGATGGATCGATCATTCTGCCACTGATCAATCGGGTTAAAGTTGGTGGACTCTCGGTCGACGAAGCGCGCAAGCAGATCCAGGAACTCTACAATCAGGACTTTCTGGTGAATCCGCAGGTCAACCTGCTCGTTCTGGAGTACCGCATGCGAAAGGTGGATGTGATCGGTCAGGTCAATCAACCGGGACCCATTGAAATTCCGTCCGACCAGGCATTGTCACTGGTGGAGGCCATTTCGCAGGCGGGTAGTTTCACGCGTTTGGCGCGCCGTACCACCGTTCAGGTCACGCGAACCGATACGGATGGTAAAAAACGAGTCATCGAAATCAATGTGGATCGGATGATGAGTTCAGAGGATGCACCCGATTTCATTCTTCAGGACGGCGACATTGTCTTTGTTCCCGAGCGCTTTCTCTAACCTTTCTCAACCCAGCCAATTTTATATGTCTCTGGATCCTAACCCTGACGGTGCACCTCCTTCAAGGGGCCCAAAACGCAACTATGGGCCTGGCTATGGCCGATCCGGAAACTACGGCGGTGGGGGAGGCTACGGCGGATATGGTCCAGGTGGTTATGGCGGCGGCTATGATGCGGGTCCACAAAAGACGCTGTTGGACTACATCATCATCGTTCGTCAGCGCATCTGGTATCTGATCTTCATTTTTCTGCTGGTGTTTGGTGGAGTCGCTTACTACACGCTCACTCAGACCAAGGAATACACTTCCGGGGTGCGTGTGCGCATATTGCGCAGTGATGCAGGGCCGATGGCAGGGGTTGCAGTCGTTGACGAGAACAGCCGCATTGCGAATTTGGAAGACTTTAACACCCAGATCCAGATCATGGAGAGCAACTCCATTATCGATGCAGTGGATGCGCGGCTCACGGGCAATGAGCGGGAGCGTTTCCTCGCCCCCTATCAGGGCGAAGATCCCGCCTTGGAAGGGCCGTTGTTTACGCAGAAGATCCTGTTCAACCACAGGAGCATCAAACCGCAACGCGCGAGTCTGGTGGCAGACATTCTTTATACGCACCCGGATCCCGAGATCTCTGCGAATATCGCCAATTATTTTGCCGAGGAGTACCGCAAGTACAACATTAACCTGAACCTCGAAGAGGCACGGCGCTCGGTTGCGGACCTGCAGCGCAAGTCGGAAGAACAACGCACAAAGGTCAGGGCAATCGAACTACAGGCTGCTGATTATAAGGAACGCCATGCGGCGGTTTCCATGGATGAGGATGAAAACATCGCAGCCCAGCAACTCCAGCATCTGAATCAAATTTTGACGAATGACATGAACCGCCTGAGCGAACTCAAGACCAAGGTGGATGTCATTCGAAAACATGAGGTGGATGGAAAGGCCTTGTGGGATCTCTCTTTCATTGCATCCAACCCGCTCGTTGCGGAGTTGCAGGCGGTTCGCTCGACCAAGAACAACGAAATCGCATCACTGAAGGAACGCTACCGGGAAAAACATCCGCGCATGATTGAGGCGATCCGCGGTCTTGCGGAGATTGATGCCGAACTAAGCTATGCGGTGGATTCTGCGAAAGCCAAAATTCTGGCAGACTACGAGCAGGCACAGTCCAACTACGAGAATTCGCGACGCAATCTTGCGGATCAGCAACAGAAGCTGATCCAGATCAGCAAAATCAAGACGGACTATAACAGCATCCTTCTCGACCTCGAGGTGGAGAAAAATTTCTACCAGACGCTCACTTCGGAATTGAGCAAACGCGAAGCTGAAACCAGTTGGCAGAAGGCCAATGTGCAGATCATTGACCGAGCGGCTCCACCCATTGAACCCAGTTCTCCCAAAGTCATGCTCAATCTGGCAGCGGGTTTGGTCGGCGGCGTGGCACTGGGATTTGGGTTTGTGTTCCTGCTCGCTTTTTTTGATGACCGCATCAAGACCATGTCTGATGTTGAGGAAACCCTGGGGCTTCCCATCATGGGGGTGATTCCGAAATTCCTTGGCAACAAGGATTTTCATGAACGTGCCATTGCGGTGATCTCGCAGAAGAACAATCATGTTACGGAATCGTTTCGCTCACTTTATTCCAGTCTGCAGATCATCGAGGAAGGCCGGGACGCAAAAAAAATCCTGGTCACCAGTACCGTGCCGGGTGAAGGCAAGTCGACCATTTCGGCGAACCTCGCGCAGTCGTTTGCGGCGCACGGTTCCCGAACCCTCTTGATCGATTGTGATTTGCGCCTGCCCAATGTGGCCCGACTCCTCAAAATTGAAGGGGAAAAAGGACTTCTCGAGCATTTTAAGGATGAAATCCCTGTGGATGAACTGTTGGTAAAGGGATACGAGCACAATCTGGACATCCTTCCGTTGTATGGAGAATCCCGAAACCCGATTCAAATCCTCAACAGCAAAAGATTCGAGGAAATGCTGGCGCTCCTGTGTGAGCGTTATGACAAGATCATCCTTGACTCTCCTCCTGTTGGTGCGGTCAGCGATGCTTTGAACCTGCTTACCCATGCAGATGGTGTGCTCTACGTTATCTCCTACAACACGGTCAAAATGCGTGCCGCTCAGGGTAGTGTGCGGCGCATTGCGGAGACACAAACCCCAATTTTGGGCAGTGTGCTCAATTCGGTACCGAACCGGATTACCAGTTATTACTACTCGCATTATTATTATAAGGCGTACGAAACCACCTACGGAAAAAAGCGGGTTTCTTGACCTGTGCCGATGAGAGATTCATAGTGGGGCTGAATGAAATCCATGGCACCCACACGGGAAACGGTCATCATACCGGATGTTCACCAGAACCACCGATTTGTGGACAAGGTGCTGGAGCGTCACGACTTGGGCAGCCTGCATCGATTGATTTTTCTTGGTGATTTTTTTGATTCAAAAGAACCCTTTTTCGCGCATCGTGAAGCCCTGGAAGCAACCCTGCAGCGCATCCTGAAATTGGTGTGCGAACTGGGTGACCGTATGCTCATTCTGCTGGGCAACCACGACGTGCTCTATTATTTCAACCGTGAAGAGGGGGCACTCGATGCAGTTGCCCGCAATGCGTTGCATTCCTACTATGGGCTACCCAACCGTGAGTCCCTGGCAGTTGCCGCATCTATGGAACTCGCGCCGATGTGGGAGCGTGTGCAGTTGGCGCATCTGGAGCAGGGCTATCTGCTGACACATGCCGGAGTGACCTCCGAATTCTGGTCGAAACGCCGATCCTTTGAACAGAACGTTGCCCACCTCAACCACTCCATGACGGGGTTGCTGGATGCGCAGGGTCAGCTTGCCCCCGTGTTCCGGGCAGGATTTTCGAGAGGGGGAGATGCGCTTCGTGGTGGACCACTCTGGCTCGACTGGAATCAGGAATTTACCGAGGAGATTGGAATCCCCCAAATTGTCGGACACACCGTCGGTTCAGGCTTTCGGCAACAGGGACGAAGCTACTGCCTGGATGCCAGGCAGCAAGGCTATGGCGTGTTGCAAGCAGGACAACTCTCCTGGGTTGCGGTTTAGTTCGTGGTTCTTGCTGCAGTCGTGCTTTGACGGGTGCCTTGCGACCCTGATTGGGGGATGGGGCATCACCCTGAATCGTGTGGGTTCCATAAGGGAGAAACACCTGTTTTTTTAGAGATAACCGATAAAATCGGACTCCGGCCATGCAATTTTTGGCATGCCTTACCGTTCCAAACTGTTGGGTTGCTTGATGTTGAGAAACTCTAATTTTGTTAACCATCCTTATAACAAATATTAATATAATGCTTGATTCCCGTAACCGTGGGGCGGTATGATTCCGGCATTCGTTGGCATTGAAAGCGGTGGTGATCCCTGGATGTGCCGAATTGTTACTCAGGAAGAAATTATCCAATCAACAAGATTACCATGGCCAAAAAACGAATGGTGAATATCGATGGAAACACCGCTGCTTCCAACGTGGCTTACGCGCTCAGTGAAGTTGCCGCGATTTACCCCATCACGCCCTCCTCGGATATGGGGGAGAATGCAGATGCGTGGGCAGCAGCAGGAAAAAAGAACATCTTTGGTGAACGTCTCGAGGTCGTACAGATGCAGTCGGAAGCAGGTGCTGCCGGTGCGTGTCACGGATCGCTCTCGACGGGTGCTCTGACAACGACCTTTACGGCATCGCAGGGTCTGTTGCTGATGATTCCGAATATGTTCAAAATCGCTGGGGAGATGTTGCCCACGGTGTTTCACGTCACTGCGCGATCCATTGCGGCACAGTCGCTTTCGATCTTTGGTGATCATTCAGACGTGATGGCCTGTCGCTCAACCGGGTTTGGCTTCATGGCGTCGGCGAATGTGCAGGAGGCTCAGGATATTGCAGCCATCACGCACCTCGCCTCGACGGAATCGATGATTCCCTTTGTTCATTTTTTTGATGGATTCCGGACATCCCACTCGATCCAGAAAATTGAGGCCGTTGAGTATGAGACGCTCAAGGAGCTGTTCCCGATGGATGCGCTTGCCAGTTTCAGGGCGCGGGCGATGAATCCGGATCATCCGATCATCAAGGTCGCCGCACAGAACCCGGATGTCTATTTCCAGGGCAGGGAAACTGTCAACCGGTTCTACGATGTGCTTCCGGGAATCATCAAAAAATACATGGCACTGTATGCCGAGAAAACGGGGCGCAGCTATAAACCCTACACCTACATTGGAGACCCCGATGCCGAGCAGATTCTCATCGCGATGGGTTCTTCAACAGAAACCATCGAAGAAACCATTCGCTACCTCAATCAGCGCGGGGAAAAGGTGGGTGCGATCAAGGTGACCCTGTTCCGTCCGTTTTCGCTGAGCGACTTTCTTGACGAAATCCCAGGCAGCGTCAAAAAAATCGCAGTTCTCGACCGCACGAAGGAACCCGGTGGACTGGGTGAGCCATTGTACCAGGATGTAGTGACGGCACTGTACGGGCGAGACATTCGCATCATTGGGGGTCGATATGGTTTGAGTTCCAAGGAATTCACTCCCTCCATGGTTAAGGCGGTCTTTGACCATCTCGCAGCGGACGGACATCACGGTTTTACGGTTGGAATTCATGATGACGTGACAAACCTTTCGATTCCGGTGAACGAGCAGATTGATACCGAAATTCCGGGAGTCGTGCGCTGCAAGTTCTGGGGATATGGATCTGACGGAACCGTTGGAGCCAACAAAAATTCGATCAAGATCATTGGGGAAGGCACGGACAAATACGTTCAGGGTTATTTCCAGTATGACTCCAACAAATCTGGAGGTTATACGATTTCACACCTGCGTTTTGGCGATCAGCGCATCCAGTCGGAGTATTTGCTGACCAATGTGGATTTTGTGGCACTTCACCGGCGCGAATACATTGGCAAGTATGACATCCTTGAAGGCATTGTGCCGGGAGGAACCTTTCTGCTCAACAGCAACTGGAAGGTGGAAGACATCTTCGGTAAGTTGACGAAGGAGATGCAGGAAACCATCCTCAAGAAGAAGATCAAGGTTTACAACGTGGATGCTTCGAAGATCGCAAAAAAGGTGGGTCTTGGGGGACGCATCAACACCGTCATGCAGACGGCATTCTTCAAACTCTCGGGCGTTCTGAGTGAAGAGGAAGCCATTCCGATGATCAAAACCTACGTGGAGAAAACCTTCAAACGAAAGGGACAGGAAATCGTTCAGATGAACTGGGATGCGATTGATGCTTCGGTCGATGCGATTGAAGTGGTTCCGATTCCGGAAAGCTGTGAAACGAGTGCTCCCATTCAGGATGTTGTGCCTGCGGATTCCGATGCTTATGCACTCGAAGTGGTGGATCCGGTTCTGCGTCTGAAAGGTGACTTGGTGCCCGTTTCCAAGATGAGTTTTGACGGGCGTTTTCCGACGACAACAAAACGACTTGAAAAGGCGGGACGTGCAGGACGTGTTGCTCCCTGGTTTGAAAAACTCAATCCACTCGACAACATTCAGACCGAGGACATCTACTTTGAATATCCCGGTTGTTGTCAGGGTTGTGGTGAAGTTGGGTACATTTCCATGGTTACCCAGCTTTTTGGAGACCGCATGATGATTGCAAACGCGACGGGCTGTTCGTCGATTTACGGTGGAACATTTCCGACCAGTCCCTATGCGACGGATCGCAACGGCAAGGGGCCGACCTGGGGCAATTCGCTTTTTGAAGACAATGCCGAATACGGATTTGGCATGCGCCTCGCAGTGGACCAGAACCGTCGCCTGCTCAAGGCAGCGTTGGAGCGCCTCTCAGAGAACGGGAAATGTCCGGATTCGCTGAAGGATCTCATCCGGAAGCGCTTGGCAGACTGGGCATCGGTGTCGCGCGAAATGAAAGAACTCTCTGAGTTGATCAAGCAGCAGTTGAGCGCGCTTCTGGAAGCGAATCCCACTTCTGAAGACCTACGGATCGCCTTCGACCTCAAGGACAATCTGGTCGATCGCAGCATCTGGGTGTTCGGGGGTGACGGCTGGGCCTATGATATTGGGTTTGGCGGACTCGATCACGTCATGGCCAGCCAGAAGAATGTGAACGTGCTGGTGATGGACACTGAGGTCTACTCCAACACGGGGGGGCAGGCCTCCAAGGCAACTCCTCGTGGTGCCGTGGCGAAATTTGCCGCTCTTGGAAAGCAGTCGGGCAAGAAGAACCTCGGCCTGATGATGAGCACCTACGGGTCCTGTTATGTTGCCAGTATCAATCAGGCAATGGACAAGGAACAGTGCATGAAAGCGTTTGTGGAGGCCGAACAGTTTGAAGGTCCCTCCATCATCATTGCATATGCCCAGTGCATTGCACACGGCTATGATCTGAGGTTAGGCATGCAGCAGGCGAAAAAAGCGGCGGATACCGGTTACTGGCCGATGTATCGCTTCAATCCCGCAAACCAGGGGTCGGATACACCAGTCTTTTCCTGGGATTCTCCTGAGGCGACGATGCAGTTTGGGGAATTCACGGAAGTGGAGAACCGCTATAAAATTCTCTCCCGCGCGATGCCGGATGAGGCAGAGCGTCTTCAGGCACTGGCGCAGCAGGACAATGCGCGTCGTACCAGTGAAATCCTAAATCTCAAGAACCTCTAATCCCAAGAACATGGCTGACTTAAAAACAAGATACATGGGACTGGACATCGCGAACCCGGTGGTTGTCGGTGCCAGCAAATTGACCTCGTCGGTAGAGGGCATCCGGCAGGCCGAAGAATCGGGCGCAGGTGCGGTCGTCTGTGCTTCCCTGTTTGAGGAGCAAATTCAGCTCGAACAGTGGAAAATGGACAATGACATTGCGTCACTGAGTGACGTGGACTCTGAGATTGGCAGCTTCTTCCCATCGCTGGAACATTCCGGACCCCGTGAACATTTGCACTGGGTGAAACGAGCCAAGGAGAGCGTGAAGATTCCGGTGATTGCGAGTCTGAACGCGGTCGAAAAGGCGACGTGGGTGGAATATGCAAAAATGCTTCAGGATACGGGAGTGGATGGACTTGAATTGAACTTCTACCACATCCCCGGGGATGCAAACCGCTCGGGGGCTGATGTGGAAAAAGCACAACTGGAGGTCATTGCTGCGGTCCAAAAGGTGGTTTCGATTCCAGTTTCGGTGAAGTTGAGTTATTTCTACTCAAATGTGCTCCACTTGATCACGGAAATGGAGAAGATCGGGGTCGCCGGATACGTCCTGTTTAACCGGCTCTTCGAATCCGATATCGATATCGATGAAGAGAAACACACCATTCCGCTCAACCTGAGTTCGAAAGGGGACAACAAGCTCGCCTGCCGCTACATGGGATTGCTGTTTGGAAAAGTGAAGGGACAACTTTGCAGCAACAATGGGGTGTTCTCCGGGCGAGACGTCGTCAAGGCGATTCTCAGCGGAGCCAGTGCCGTGCAGGTTGTGAGTACTCTCTACAAGAGTCGTTTTGACCAGATTTCGGAGATCCTCAAGGATCTGGATCGATGGATGGAAGGAAAGTCATACTCCAATATCGATGCCTTCATCGGAAAACTGGCAGAGTGCAATGTGAATGATCGCTTCGTTTACAAACGTGCCCAGTACGTGGATTTGATCTTGCGCTCCAACGAGTTGTTGGATGCACCGGGTCGCTGAGGGCTAAGTCAGTTGGAATTCAATGCCTCGAGCACGATGCCCGGGGTAAGAACTTCGGGGAGGATGATAGGTTCATTCTCCCCATTTTTATAGACCAGGTTGACGGGAACGGCGGCTTTGCCCAGCTGATGCAGGCGTTCGGTGATGCGAGGATCGCGGTTGGTCCAGTCTGCCTTGAGGGCGACAATGTTGTTTCGCTCAAAGGCGTCGATCACTTCCTGGGAACCAAACACCACGCGCTTGTTCACTTGGCAGGTGGCACACCAGCGCGCGGTGAAATCGACATAAACCGTTCTGCCTTCCCGCACATACTGCTCGACGCGCTCTGGAGACCAGGGTTCCCAAAATTCCTTTTGCACCCGGGGATGACCGATCCAGACTGACAAAACCATGAGCGCAAGCCCTGCCATGATTGCACTTCGCCGGACCTTAGCCCGGCGGTGCGGTGCTGCCCACCTTCCGTAGATCCAAAACGCCATCGCAAAGAGTGCCAGACTGAGCAGAAGGTTCAGTTGGTTGGTATCATCAATTTGTCCAATCAGTGCCCAGAGAAGATAAGCGGCGGTTCCATAGAGCGGGAATGCCATGAACTGTTTGAAGGTTTCCATCCATGCGCCCGGGCGGGGCAGCACCTTGAGGGTGGACGGGAAAAGGCTCAGCAACAGGTAGGGGGTCGAAAGTCCCAGTGCGATAAAGGTGAACAGCAGCATGGCCTGCCAAGCCTCGAGGGCCAGTGCGGCTCCCAGTGCTGGCGCGAGAAATGGAGCGCTGCAGGGTGTGGCTACGATGGTGGCGAGCACGCCGGAAAAAAAGGAACCCATGGGTCCGGATTTGTGCTGGAGATCACTTCCGACCCCCACTGCAGACATGCCGAACTCAAAAACGCCGCTCAGGCTGAGCGCGAAGGCAAGCATCAGTAGAATCAGGGCATAGTTGAACCAGGGTTCCTGCAGTTGAAAGCCCCAGCCCAATTGCTCGCCTCCAGCACGAAGCAGCAGCAATACGGATGAGAGTACCCAGAAGGACACTAGAACCCCGGCGGTGAAGATGAGTCCATGCAGGATGATTTTTCGTCGCTCCTGGCCAGCTTGTTCTACAAACCCCATGATCTTCAGACCGATGACCGGAAAAACACAGGGCATGAGGTTGAGGATCAGGCCACCAAGAAAGGCCAGCCCCACGAGCAGCGTAAGGTTGGTCGGTGCGGTTGCTTCGGCGGGTGCAGCGGACGCTTTTGTGGCTGACGGGTCGAGGGTGAGTTCCGTTCGCCAAGCAGTTTGTTGACCGCTCGGATCGGTGGCGACGAGCCAGCCCTTGATGGACTCGGTTGGAGTTTCGGCATGTGCGGCCTTGCGGGATTGCAGGCGAAGACCTGCGTCAGTTCGAGTCAAGTGTTGGGGTGCAGCCGCATCGACGATGGGCATTTCGGGGAAAAAGTGGAAGGAATCATCAACAAGAGAGGGGTCGGGTAGGAAATCCAGGTGAATCTGGACCTGATCACCGGCAATGCTGTAGTTTCCGGGGTAGACATCGGTGTAGGCGTTCACGAGGGAGTCAATCTGCTCTCCAAGTCCGCTGGGAAGCTGGGTGGTGTCATTGAGGTCGAGCTGGAGTTCACTCATCCCGGGCATGCAGACTTTCTCGCATTCGAGCCATTCCACGCGGGCCTCCAAGCGGAGTGGGGTTGTGTTGGAGAGTTGCTGCGGGTCCACCCGAATCTCTGCGATGAACAGGGCTGTGTCCTCATGCACGTAGTCGACCAGTCCCCGGTTAGAGTAGAGTTGCGGTATGCTTTGGTAGGTGGATTCGATGGTCATGCCCTCTGGGAGAGACCAGTGGATTGTCGTGGACATGCCCGTAGTCCCCGGATTCTTCCAATAGGTGTGCCATGCTTCATCGATACGGAATTCCACCACAGCGTGAAAGCGATCACCATCCCTTGACCCCCAGTCGGAGACGAGTCGTGTGTGTACGTTTGCTCCCTGTTGAAATGGTACTGGTTCTCCAGAAACGGACTGCAGGGCAACGGCCAGCAGAAGCGCAGCAGCCATTGCAGATTTTGCGAGTGGACGACTCAATGGGATGTTGGGAAAGCAAGTCATGATTCAACAATTGTCGGGATCAGCCCCCGGGAGCTGTCGACGCAAGGACAGCCGATTCAGTATATTGACTTGCTTAACGTTTGGATAGCCGAAAGGATTGACGTTAGTTTTATTTTGATCTCTTTCAGATTTCCCTTTGTATATGTGCCTATGGAGTCCCAGTCAGGAAATCAGCTCAGCAGAACGGTTACCGTGAAGAATAAAATGGGTATACACGCCCGTCCGGCTGCAATGATTGTGCGGATTGCGAACAAATATCCAGGAGATGTCTGGGTGATCAAGGACACGGAGCAGGTGAATGGTAAGAGCATCATGGGCTTGATGATGCTGGCTGCTGGCAACGGCTCGAAGCTTGAGTTTCAAATCGAAGATCCAAACGGAGATGAATTTTTGAATGAAGTGGAGGAGCTTTTTGACCGCAAATTTGATGAGGTCTGAGGTCCATCCCCGATTCGGGGGATCCGATCAATGAGGAATGGCAAAGGAGACACGCTCACCATCTTTCAGCAGGAAAATGGATTCCTGTTGGCTCGCATGACCCATGTCGGTTCGAGCGTGAGGGTAACAGAACTGCTTTCGATTCCGACCCATGAGATAACGGGTAATCCTTACACTGCGCTCAGCTCGTTCCGTTCCGAAAAAAAAGGATTTCGGGATGTGAATCTGGTGGTCAGCAGCTCGGCATTCCGGCACTGCATTCATGAACCTGAAACCGCTTCCAAAACCAAAAACGCAGATTACATTCCCGAAGTGGTCAAGCAATGGTTGGGGACCGATAAGGAGGATTTTTTCTTTCAGGTGATCGATTGGGCGACTGGCAACTTGGTTGCAGTGGAGAATCCCCAGTCAAAACTCATGCTGATTGGTGGCATGAAGACCGGTGCTTTGGAGCAGTTGCAGCGGCAGATTCTCGATGCGGATTTTTTTCCACGGCGATTGGAGAGTTCGGTTTTTCTGATGTTGGGACTGCTGAAGAAACTGATACAGACCGGCAAAGTTTCCGGCCCCGTCATGCTCTTGGAATTGTTTGAAGAGTCAGGAGTGTTGTTTGTGCTGCCTGCGGAAGGAGAACCCATGCTGCGGCAGATTGATTCCGGTTATGCCTCCATGTATGAGCAGATCAAAAAAGAACTCTCCCTCAAGGACAATCGATCTGCCCGCAAGTTGCTGTACTCCAGCACCATCGATCTGAGCGATATCGGGCAGCAGGTGATTCGACCGGTCTATCGTGAGATTGCATCGATTGTCGGGCTGTTCGAGGTTGAAACCGGGCAGTCGATTTCTCAGATGGTTGTTGCCAACGGCATGCCCAGTCAGCATTGGGTTTTTGAGCTGCTTTCAAAGGATTTGGGCATGAATCTCCTTTCCTTTGACCCCAGAGAACTCGGAGAGATGGTCGGCGTTGAGTTTGATGAGGCAGTGGAGTGGATCAGGGATGATAATCGCATCCTTCCTCTGGTAGCAGCGATGGGAGTGCTCTGATGAAATTTTCCTTAGGCAAGCGAAATGAATCCAGAGCGCAGTGGCGGGCGGACTTCCGGTTGGTGGATCGCTTGCCCGACACCAAGGTCATTCGCACGAAGTTTCTCATTAACTTCTGTTTCATAGCTGTTCTGATCTGTCTGCTCCTGTTTGCCGGATACCGGGAACTCAACAAAATCGGGCTTCGGCAGTCGATTGCATCTCTTCAGACGGAAGTGCAGTCGCGATCCTCCACAAACCGCCATGTGACCGAGCTGAGCAGGGAGTTTCGAGTAATGGCCAATAAGATGGATGATATCCGTGCGCTCACACAACGCCCCATCCGCCCGACCTGGCTGCTCGTGGAACTCGCGCGCATCCGCACTCCCGATGTGGTGTACGATACACTCTCTTACGAACACTTTTGGAACACCGAACTCAAGGGTGAGGCATTCAAAGTACGCCTCACCGGCAAAGGTCGCACCACTGCCGATATTGCGGAGTTGAAGAACCGTCTTGCCATTCTGGAAGTGGATGAATCCTGGGAGCTTCAGGTTTCCGAACAGGGCAATCCTTCAAAGGACGCAACCAGCGGAGTTTTTTCGTTTGTGATCGAATTGCACATTTTCAAGCGCAGCAATGGAAGCCAGTGATATAGTCGACAGTGTAAAGCGTTATCCCGTTGCGTGGCTGGCAGGAGCGGCTTCGTTGGCAGTCGCTGGATTCCTGTACGTCACGATGGGATCGTTGGGTGAACTGGAAAATGAGCTGTACGAACTTGAGCGCGAAGTGCAGACTTTGAAATACAACGCTCGGGAGGGTTCGGACATTGAAGAGGACCATGAGCGCTTTGCTTCGATGTTTGAACAGATCGACGTAAAACTCATGGACCACACCCAGATCGCCAACAACAATGGGTTCTTCTATGCCTTTGGCCAGGAGCATGCCGTTGACATTACTGAGGTTTCGCAGCGCCCGGTGATTGCGGAGGCAACAAAAATTCCTCCGGGTGATATTTGGACGCGCAAGCACTACGCAGTGATCCCCTTTCAAATGCAGGCGAGGGGATTGCTCACGGATCTTGCAACGATGCTGTATCACTTTGACGCGTCAAATCGCCTGATTGCTGTGAGAAGATTCGAACTCAGCACGACTCCCAGTCCGGAGGTAGGCTACATGGTGATGTCTCTCGAGGTCAATGTGCTTGGGAAGGCTGTCGCAACTTCTGGTGGAGGTGAATCATGAGAAATCCAATCTTTCGCAAGGGGGTGATGGTTGTTGTCGCCTGGGTTCTGGCTTTGTCAGTCAGCGCGCGTTCTTCCCGCATCTTGTCCGACCAGGATCGCGAGTCCTACCTCTCGGATCTGGAGTCAATCCTGCAATACCAGGACTCCGATCTTGAGCAGGCCATTCCCTACATCATCAACCCGTTCTTTTTTGACCAGCCGTTGCTTCTGAAGTTGCGCGCACCGGGTGGTGTTTCGGACACAGATTTGCTTGCTTCGGTGGCGAGAGTTCTGGTCGACGAAGTGTCGGGTGCATTTGTGCGTGGGGATCGTCGGTCGCTGCTCATGAAGAGTGGTGATCTATTGCGCGAAGGCGACCACATCACTCGAACCCTGCCTGATCTCGGAGGTATCCAGAGTTCTGTAACCATCGTCCGGATTGAACGGGAGCGGTTCATCCTGGAACGAAATGGTTTCCGCCACGAAGTCGACTTGTCTGGTCGCTGATCTTTTGTTGAACTTGCAATCCTTGCCTGACGCACCTGAAAAGGGTGTGGCATTTTCTCCCAACTCTAACCCTTTGGAATCTCATGCGTATCTTAGTCACCGGCGGTGCCGGATTTCTTGGCAGTCATCTCTGCGAGCGCCTGCTCAGTGAAGGCCATGATGTGGTGTGTCTCGATAATCTGTTCACCGGCAGCAAGTCGAACATTCGGCATTTGCTGGATAATCATCTTTTCGAGTGGATGCGCCATGATGTGGTGGATCCCTTCAAGTGCGAGGTGGATCAAATTTACAATCTCGCCTGCCCTGCTTCTCCGGTGCACTATCAGTATAATGCGATCAAAACCGTCAAGACGTCGGTGATGGGAGCAATCAATTGCCTCGGTTTGGCCAAGCGCACGGGAGCGCGGATTTTTCAGGCATCGACGTCGGAAGTGTATGGTGACCCCGATGTACACCCACAGTCGGAATCCTATCGCGGAAATGTGAATCCCATTGGGCTGCGGGCTTGTTATGATGAAGGAAAGCGCTGTGCGGAAACGCTGTTCTTTGATTACCACCGTCAGAATGACGTGGACATTCGGGTGATCCGGATCTTCAACACCTACGGCCCGCGCATGATGATCAATGACGGTCGGGTGGTGTCCAATTTTATCGTGCAGGCACTGAAAGGAAATCCGATCACGATCTATGGTGATGGGCAGCAGACCCGGTCCTTCTGTTATGTCAGCGACCTGATCGAGGGATTTGTGCGCATGATGGCTCAGGATGAGGTCGTCGGGCCGGTGAATCTGGGAAACCCAAACGAGTTTACCATGCTGGAACTTGCTGAATTGGTGCTCAAACTCACAGGCGGGAAGTCGAAGCTCGAATTCTGTCCGCTGCCAATGGACGACCCCAAGCAACGACGCCCCGATATCACCCTGGCGAGTAAACACCTCGACTGGCAGCCGACTGTGGAGCTGGAGGAGGGACTGGCACGCACCATCGACTACTTTCGCTCCGTAATCTGATTCCCGCATCAGCGAGCATGTGAAATGCATCGCATGCGTGCTTTGTGCAATCGAATTCGGTCGCCATAGGTTTTGACTTGAAGTCCATGCTGTACCATCATCGGCTCTTTCATTCAGGCTATGTTGTCATTTATTTTCAAACGCTTCGCAGGCAGTCACTACCGTCGTTTTCTCAAACGATCCCGTCCGGTGGTGGAAACCATCAATGCAATCGAAGCGCAGTACCAATCCTTGACCGATGATCAACTTCGGGCCAAGACCGATGAATTTCGCACCCGTTTCGCCAATGGCGAGACTCTCGACGACCTGTTGCCCGAAGCATTTGCGGCAGTGAAAAATGCAGCACGCAGGCTCTGTGGCTCAAAGATCCTTGTGTGTGACCAGGAACTCGACTGGAACATGGTGCACTACGATGTGCAGCTCATCGGAGGCATGGCCCTGCACCACCGCTTCATTTCTGAAATGGCAACGGGAGAGGGAAAAACGCTGGTCGCGACGGCGCCGCTCTACCTCAACAGTATCTCCGGGAAAAATTGCCAGCTGGTTACCGTGAACGACTATCTGGCTCGCCGAGACTCCGAATGGATGGGACACCTCTACGAAAAACTAGGGGTATCGGTGGGGTGTATCCAGAACGGAATGCGTCCGGATGAGCGCCGGGATGCCTATGGGCGGGACATTACCTACGGCACGGCATCGGAGTTTGGTTTTGACTACCTCAGGGACAATGGCATGGCCACCCGCAAGGAAGATCAGGTGCAGCGGGATCATTTTTTCTGTATCATCGACGAAGCGGACTCCATCCTGATCGATGAGGCGCGCACGCCGCTCATCATTTCGGGTCCGATGGAAGACGATCACCCGCTTCCGTTCCATGAGTACAAGCCCGGTGTTTCCGAGCTGGTCCGCAAGCAGAATCGATTGTGCAATGAGTTTGCCAGTCGCGCAAAGGAACTGCTTGATATTCCAGAATCCGAGCGTGAGGCCCAGCATCAGTCCCTCATCAAGGAAATTGAGAAACGCAACAAGGAACATCAGAAGGCAGGGCGACCGCTGGAACCCTATCCGGAGTACGAAGATCCCTATCAACTCCTGGTCATGGTCAAGTGGGGCATGCCCAAGAATAAACAGTTACTGCGTTTGATGGAGGTTCCTGAAGTGCGCAAGGCATTTGAGTCCACCGAACTCAACCTCAACGGAGATGTTCAGAAACAGCTTCGCTACCAGCTGAAGGAACGCCTCTATTTCAACATTGACGAACGAAACCACCAGGCAGACCTCACGGAAATGGGTCGGGTGGAACTGCAGCCCAATGAGCCGGATGCGTTTGTGCTTCCCGATCTTCCCAGCGAATACATGGAGATTGATGCGCGCAAGGATCTCGCTACCAAAGAAAAGGAACAGGAGCGTGCGAAAGCACAGGAGCGTTTCTCCCGTCGCAGCGAGGGCATCCATACGATCAGCCAGTTGCTGCGTGCCTACAGTCTTTACGAGCGCGATGTGGAGTATGTGGTGCAGGAAGGCAAGGTGATGATCGTCGACGAGAATACCGGGCGCATCATGGCAGGTCGCCGGTGGAGCGATGGCCTGCACCAGGCGGTTGAAGCCAAAGAGGGTGTCACCATCGAGAAGGAGACCAAAACCTACGCGACCATTACGATTCAGAACTATTTCCGCCTGTATGAAAGACTGGCGGGAATGACCGGAACTGCGGAAACAGAGGCCTCCGAATTTTTTGAGATCTATAAGCTCAATGTGATGGTGATCCCCACGCATAAGGTTTGCGTGCGAATTGACGAAAATGACGTGGTTTATAAGTCGCGCCGTGCAAAATACAATGCGGTGGTCGAGGACATTGAGGCTGCGCACGCAAAGGGACAACCTGTGCTCGTGGGAACGGCCTCGGTGGAATCGTCTGAGTTGCTCTCCCGCATGCTCAAGCGCTCCAAGATCAAACACAACGTACTCAACGCGAAATACCATCAGCAGGAGGCGGAAATTGTGGCAGGTGCAGGTGCACGCGCGGCCGTAACGATCGCCACCAACATGGCAGGTCGTGGTACCGACATTAAACTGGGTGAAGGGGTTGCCGAGTTGGGTGGATTGCTGGTGCTCGGCACCGAGCGCCACGAGTCCCGCCGCATCGACCGTCAGTTGCGGGGACGTTGTGCGCGTCAGGGTGACCCAGGGCGCACCAAGTTTTTTGTATCGTTTGAAGATCCGTTGATGCGGCTCTTTGCAAACCAGGGTCAGTTGTCCAAGGTGCTCGACAAGACGATGGCCGAGGATGAGGAAATGAACCATCCCATTCTGGACTGGTCCATCGAAAATGCGCAAAAGAAGTTCGAACAGCACAATTTTTCGATCCGCAAGCGCTTACTGCAGTACGATGACGTGCTCAACAATCAGCGTGAGGTGGTCTATGGGATTCGCAATGATGCGATTCACAGCGAGGATCCCAGCGAAATATTGTTTGAACTGGTAGAGGAAGAGCTGCAGGAGCGCGCAAATGATGCCCTGCAATCCACGCGGAAATCCGAGCAGGACAACGCTGCAGTCGAGAGTTTTCTCAGTTGGGTGAACCAGCATTTTCCGATTGGACTCAAACCGGAGCAACTCAAGGAGCATTCGATCGAAGGGCTTTCCGGTGTGGCACTCGAGCGAATCAGGGAGGCTTACAATGACCGGCGCCGCTTCGAGGATGAACAGGAGCTGAAAATGCTGACGCGGTATGTCATCATTCGGGCAGTTGACAAGTTGTGGAGGGACCACCTCACGGACATGAATGACCTTCGTCAGAGCGTATCTCTGCGCGGCTATGCGCAGAAGGATCCGCTCAATGAATACAAGACCGAAGCGTTTGTATATTTTGAGGAGATGATGACCAATGTACGCACGGAGGTTTGCTCGAGCATTTTCCGTACTGCGACCAATGTACAGGCGTTTCAAAACATGCTCAGCCGCCTGTCCTCAAAGGTACAGGCGCAGGGTCCGTCGGACGGACCCTCCGGTCAGGCAGCATTGTTGCAGCAGCGTCAGGCAGCGGGTCAGGCTTCTCCTTCGGCACCCAAGGTCAGTACCAATCGACCGCAGGCACCCGCCAAGCCCGTCACGGTCACACGCACCGTTCCCAAGGTCGGGCGCAACGATCCCTGTCCCTGTGGGTGTGGCAAAAAATTGAAGAAGTGCCAATCGATGTGACGAACGAGTCCTCTGCGTCAGCGGGCTTGATGCAATTCCAACTCAACCCCTGATCCGCTCGGATCACCCCTATGCAAGCTGTGCGATGGACCGAATCCACATACTGACGCATGAATTTCGCCCCAAGCGCGGCGGAGCGGGTGCAGTGTGCGAGAAAATCGCTGAAACGCTCACACGGACGGGACGCGAGGTCACCGTGTGGGCGCCGGAATACACCGGCCAGGCGAATGATTTTAATCCAGCTTATGATGTGCGGGTATTGCGTCGACTCAAGGGCACGCGCAATCTGCCGTGCCTGCTGGTCACCGCACGCGAGGTTGCGGCATCCCGAAAAACCCTGCGCACGGCGGAGATCTATTTGGGTGAACCGGGTCCCATCGCGGTCTTCATGGTGCTTACCCTGTTGCTTCCACGTTTCTGGAAACGGCTTGTGATCACTTTGCATGGCAGTGAAATTCTGCGGTATCAGCAATCACGCTGGTGGGGAGCTCCCCTGTTTCGGAGGTTGGCGCGCAAGGCAGATGTCATCCATGTGCTGTCAAAACACAACGAACAAGTGCTGCTGTCCTGGCTGCCGGAGTTGAAGCATAAGCTCGTTCGTGGGTTTGGCATGTCACTGCCGGGTGAGGGGCTTCCGACTCTTGCAAGATCCGCGCTGGATGCTGAACACACAGTGCGAATGCTCTGTGTCGCGCGCATCCATCCGCGCAAAGGTCAACGCGAGTTGCTCGAAGCTGTCCAGCGACTCGAACCCGATGTCAAGCGAAGGCTTCATATCTGCTTTGTCGGGCAGCTGGTAAAGGATCGTTATTTCAGGGAAGTATCCGATCTGGCGTACTCCTGTGGGGCGCAGGTTGAATTTACCGGAGGACTCTCTGATGACGAACTGGAGAAGTGCTACCGCGAAGCAGATCTGTTTGCACTCACCAGTGTACCCTTTGGCACGAGTGTGGAAGGACTCGGGCTGGTCTACCTTGAGGCGTCCCGTTTTGGAATACCGATCCTTGCTCACCGCATTGGAGGAGTGGAAGATGTGGTCAGACACGGGCAGAATGGATACCTGTGTGACCCACAGGATCGTGAGGCACTGGCACGGCATCTTGATATCCTGATTCGCAACCCACTCCTTCGGAAGCAGTTGGGCGAGCAGGGACGTGCGATGGTGCAGACCCATGACTGGCAGTCGGTGGTTTCACGCATGTTTCCCAGTCCCCGGTAGCATCTGCTGGAGCCTGGAGGTCGAGCGAGCGCATCTGACCATTGCTTCGGGTGCTCAGTTTCGCTCCGGTTCGATCATGGTTTCGATCAGATCACGATCTGAGTTGAAGCGCATCGAGATGAGTTTGGAAACACCCTTTTCTTCCATCGTCACGCCAAAGATACTGTCGGCGGCAGCGATGGTTTGTTTGTTGTGGGAAACAATCAGAAACTGGGAAAACCGGGTAAAGTCCCTCAGCATATCCACAAAGCGCTTGATGTTGGCATCGTCCAGCGGAGCATCCAACTCATCGAGCACACAGAAGGGACTCGGCTTGACGATGTAAATAGCGAAGAGCAGTGCCACGGCAGTCATGGTCTTCTGTCCACCACTCAGCAGTGTGAGATTTCGCAGACGGGTGCCCGGTGGGCGGGCGATGATTTCGATCCCCGAGTCGAGAACATCTTCGGCGTCCTGCAACTCCAGATCAGATTCGCCACCTCCGGTGAGTCGGCTGTAGGTTTCCTTGAAGTTGGTCCGTATTTTGTCGAAGGTTTCGCGGAACATGGACTCCGAGGTTTTATTGATCTCGGAAATGGCATCGACCAGCTTGTTTTTGGAATTCCAAAGATCATCACTTTGCGATTTGAGGAATTCGTAGCGCTCCTTGAGGTCGGTGTATTCATCGATGGCGAGCGTATTGACCGGACCCATCGAATTGATCTTGCTGCGAAGCTGTTGGATTTCTTCCTGAAGCGCACTCCAGTCCACTTCTTCGGCGGCATGGGAAAGGTCCTCTTCCGTTGGGTCCGCATCCTCCACCGCCTGTTTTGCGATGTCCTGCACATCACTTTCGTCCTCGAGGTCTTCGATGGAAACCCGACTCAAGATGCGCTGATTGGCTTTCCAGAGTTCGAGCTTCCAGTCGGCGGCTTCGAGATTGATGTCATATTCCTCGCGGATCTTTTCCGTCAGGGTTTTGGCGTAGATGTCCTTTTCCGATAGAGAAAGGGAGATGCGGCTGAGTTCCTCGTTTTGGGTGCGTTCCGCTTCACGATGCTCGTGCAGCTGGGATTCGAGTGCGGTGATCGCGTGATCAAATTCCTGAAAGGACTGTTCTTCCTTGCTCAGTTGAACTGAGGTTTCCTCCATTTCGAGGGCGTAGTCCTCGGCCTGCTTTCGATCACTGGCAATCTGCTCCTGCAATTGCAAAATCGACTGGCGCGAATTTTCCTGCTCCTTTTCGTACTGGGCGACGCGCCGCTCGATATCCTCCTTGCGTCGGCGATTCTCCACGATGGTTTGCTGATAGGTGCCCAGTTTCTGTTTTTCTTCAGAAAGCACAACTTTTGCATTCGAGAGTCCCTCAAATACGGCTTCCTTCTGAGAGCGCATTTCGGACACCTCCATTTCGAGACGACTGATCCGTGTCTTGAGCTGCTCCAGCTCAGTTTCCGAACCTTCAAGCTGCTGCCGAACTTCCTGGAGTTCCGTCTCCTGACGCTCGCGGTCGAGATCGAGTGCTTCCAGTTGCTTGCGGTAGGTTCCCACCCGGTCCGTATTGGAGCTGATGTTGCGTTCGAGCCCGCTCTTTTCGATTTTCAGATTGGAGATTTCGCGTTCGACAGTTTGCAGAATATCCCTGCATTCCTCACGCTCTTTGCGCTGATCCTCGATGGATTGGGTCAGTGAGTCGAGGCGTTCATTGGCCTCGCGCAAATCTTGTTCCTTGGATGAGATTTGCGCCTTAAGCTTGCGCAGTTCGTTTTGACGCTGAAGAAAACTGCCGGATTTCCCATCGTGTTTGCCAATGTTTACACAACCATGACGGGTGATCATTTCCCCCGAAGGTGTGGCAATTTGCTCAAAATCGAAGTCAGGGTGTTGTTTCAGGAATTGAATCGCCTGCTCAAGCGAAGGCGCATAATAACTGCCTGACAAAATATCCGCCAAGGCGGCTTCCAGCTCACTGCGGCTGGTGCGGATCAGCTCTGCTGCAGGGCGCAACGGTCCTTTTGCAGCGGCACCGGTGCGGTGCGCGCAGCGATTGCGCAGCTCTGGCACGAGAAAACTGGCCCTGCCCTTCGCGCTTTCGATCAGGTGGCTGCTGATGGTTCCGATGCGGTTGGTATTGGAGTAGACCATGGACTCCAGCAGGGATCCGAGCACCGTTTCACAAAATTGCTGATAATCCGCGTCTACCTGAATGTGCTTGGAAAAAACATCCACTTCAGACGGCTGCACGAGTGCTTCGAGTTCCCCTTGCAGAATGGCCTTGGTTCCGGCTCCAAAGCCCTCCAGTTTGCGCTGAAGATTTTCGAGAATTGACGATTCTGCAGTCAGCTGGGTGTGATGCTTTTCGATCTCTGCAAACTCGTTTTGCAGTTGCTTGAGCTGCGCCTCCGATTCCTGCAGCGCCAGAGTCAACTGCTCAAGGGAGGCGGCACTGTTTTGCTGCTCCTCCTGTTTGCGGATGAGGCGAGCTTCGATGGACTCCGACTGTTGGTTCAGCTCCTCCAGGTCACTCTGGTAGCGATGAAACGATTCCATCAATTCCTCATGCTTGGAGTGGTAGGATTCAAGACCGACTTCCAGGCGAGTCGAGAGGGATCGAAAATGAGTGATGCGCTTCTCTGCAGCAATCAACTCGACCTTCTCCTCCTGAAGTGCCTCGCTGCGCTCCCGCATTGAGGCATCGAGAGCGCTGAGTTTTTCCTCCCACTCCCGGTAACCTGCTTCGGCGTTGCTCACCGCCGAGTGTTGCGTGGTCATCTGTTCATGAATATCGGAATCCTCATCGCCCATGCGGGAAGCATTGCTGTGCAGCAATTCCAGCTCTGCCGCAATCTGTTCAAGCCGCTCCTGATGATGTTCGATGCGGTTGGACTTCAGCTGCTCCTGGTTGATTGCCTGTTCTTTTGCAGAGCGGAGTGAGAACTGGCGACTGCGCAGCTCTTCGACGGTTTGAAAGATGTCGGCCTTGACCAGCTTGCGCTGGGCGAGTTCACGGTTGAGCCGTTCGACGGTTTCGCGAGTGGAATTGAGTTTCTGCTCAGCATTGCTGAACTGCTGCTTGATCCCGGACGACTCGCTGTTGAGGCTGTGATAGGAGTGAGCGTTCCAGGCAATGTCGAGATGAGTGAGGCGATGCTTCAGACGCTGGTAGCGAACGGCTTTGGATGCCTGGCGCTTGAGCGTGCCCATGCGCTTGCTCACCTCGTCAATGATGTCGGTCACGCGCGTCAGGTTCTGCTCGACCATGTTGAGCTTATTCAGAGCCTCCTTTCGCTGTGCCTTGTAGCGGGTGATTCCAGCCGCTTCCTCAAAGATCGAGCGCCGCTCCAGTGGGTTGGAGGAGAGAATCTGGTCGATCTGACCCTGCATCAAAAAGGAATACGATACCTGTCCGATGCCCGTATCCATGAATAGGGACTGAATGTCCTTGAGGCGGCAGAGCTTTCCATTGAGAAAGTAGTCGCTTCCGCCCTCAAGGGTCACTTTGCGTGAAATCTCAACCTCGTGATATTGGGTACCGAGATCTTTTTCGCATTCGGAAAAAACAAGTGTGACCTGACAAAACGGCACGCTCTTTCGGTGCTCGCTGCCCTGAAAGATCACATCCTGCATCTTTCCACCTCGAAGTGCCTTTGCGCTTTGCTCGCCCAGCACCCAGCGGATTGCATCCGTGATGTTGCTCTTGCCGCAACCGTTGGGGCCTACGATGGTCGTGACTCCGGGTTGTAAATCAAGGCGCGTCAGGTCCGCAAAGCTTTTGAATCCGTGCAGTGTGATCGTCTTGAGAAACATGAGTGATGCGTGGGGAGTGAAGATTCCCTGGCCAACAGGATACGAAGCCCCCCAGTTAACGGTGTCGGTGATCCTGCGACAAGTTAAAAAACCGGATCAGAAATACTCGAATATTTTGAAGCGATTTTAACTGGAACTGAGGAGGAATTCCACCCGTTCACATGCGCTTCCCTTTACCTGCAACGGCGTTGATGACTGTCACCGTCGGGTACGACAACTGAAACCATCTTGAGTGCAGGAAAGGGCTAGTCGCTGGTAGCTTCTGCAGCTTTCACCGTTGCGGGTGCCCTGAAGAGCACGCTGAACATCACCAGAAAAACGGCTGCTGCGAAGCAGGGGATCAACCAGTATTGTTTCCAGGCGGTAAGCACGGATTCATTCGCGGATTGCACCATGGCCACGTTCAGCAAACCCGCGATCTGTGCACCGATCAACATGCCAAAGCCCTGAGTGACCATCACCAGCAGTCCTTGCAGCTGACCCCGAAAGCGGGGTTCCGATGCATTGTCCACGTAAATCTGGCCAGCGACAAAAAAGAAGTCGTAGCAGATGCCGTGAAGCGCGATTCCCACGAGCACCATCCATCGCAAGCTCTCCTCGACACCTGCAGCAAACATAGCATAGCGCGCAACCCAGGCCAGCATGCCGATTTGCAGCATGCGCTTTACCCCAAGGCGAGCAAAGAGCAGGGGCATTGCCAGCATGAACACAATTTCGGACGCCTGTCCCAGCGACATTTTGAAGGCCGGGTTAGCAAATCCCGCATCGTTTACAAAGACGGGTGCAAATGCGTAGTAGGCTGCGAGTGGGATGCAGATGAGAAATGAGCAGAGGAAGAAGACAAACATCGAGCGTTCCTTGAGCAGTCGCAGGGCATCGAGACCGAGAATGTCACGCACTTTGGTTTGTTGCCCCTTTCCTTGCGGAGGGGTGTGTGGCAAGGAAAAACAATAAAGCCCCAACACGACACTGGCGATGCCTGCCACGCGAAGTGGAATCGCGCTATGGTCTGCCTTCAAAATCATACTCACCCAGACCCCGGCAACGATCCAACCGATGGTTCCGAAGACCCGGATGGCTGGGAATTCACGCTCCGGATTCCGCACGTGGTGGAAGGCCAGGGCGTTTGAAAGCCCGAGAGTCGGCATGTAGAACAGCGTGTGCACAAACAAGAACAGGATGAACAGCGAAGCAGATGTTTCGGCAGCATAGGGAGCGCAGAAGATGGCGATACCGCCCAGCAGGTGCAGCACCCCCAGGGTTTTTTCGGCTGGGAAAAAGCGATCCACCACCATGCCGAGTAAAAAGGGAGACAGGATGGCTGCAATCGGTCCAAGAGAATAGGCAGTGCCGATGGAGTTTCCGAGTCCGGCAGACATCATGTAGTTGCCAAGGGTGACAAACCAGGCTCCCCAGACAAAAAACTGAAGAAACATGAGCAGGGAGAGCCGGGGGGTTAGCAACGTGTGTGATGGATTCATGGTACGGATTTCAGATGGTTTCGGGTTTGCTGAAGTGCGGACAGCATGTCAGCCTCGCGCTGGCTTCCGGCTTCCCGTTCGACAGCGGCATACCCTGCATAGCCGATGGATTGCAGTTGTTCGAAAAACCGTTGGACTCCTACAGCACCCTCACCCCAGGGCACCTCGATTCCCCATTGGGTGGAGTCGGTGCTGGGCAGTGCGTCCTTCAGGTGCACATGTACCACCCATGGTGCAAGCACCTCAAGTGCGGCGATGGGATCTCCCTTTCCGTAGAGCAGCATGTTGGCCGGGTCGAAGTTCACGCCGAGGGCCGGGTGGTTGAGGTGCTCCAACAACTGTTTCAACTCTGTTGCCGTCTCCTGACCCGTCTCGAGAATGAGCTTTACTCCAGCGGACCGGGATGCATCGGCGAGTTCTGTCAGCCGACTGCAGAAGCAGTCGTAAGTTGAAGGGTGAGCTGCATCAATGAACCCAGCATGAAACGAGAGAAAAGGGACCCGCCAGATTGCGGTTGTCTGGATCGCATCAAGGGCAAGCAGTCGATTGTGCTGCCAGTGTGCATCCGGCACGATGCCACCAGTCTTGCGAATACGCTCCAGTGTACTGTAGTCCTCCTGCGGGAAACTCAGCATCATGCCGCTGACAGTCCATGCTTCATTTGCCACGGTATCCTGGAATCGTGCAGCAGCGGAGACATCGAGATGGAGGCGGGTGACACCGCCTTGTGTGAGCACATTGCGGATGCGGTCGATATCATTGCCGACCGACCAGGTACAGATTCCGATGTCAGTTGTGTTCATGGCTGAGTGGATTGAATGGCGAGACGAACAGAATTTCGAGCCTGCACAGCACTGATGACCGGCTCAGTTGCCGCACCTGAAATCAGGTCGCGAAAGTGTTGGATCTCAAGCGGGTATCCATCGCAGGAATTCAATTCCGGAGAATAGGCGGGTGCATCCGCAGGAATCACCTGCATCCCCATTCCTTCCCGGGAGTTGTAACAGACCACCGCGCGTTCAAACACCGCTCTGAAGCTCATTTCGAATCCAAACTCCGGAGTCATCAACCAGCTTGCAAGTGTACCAATTTGAAGACCCCCTGCAAACTCGAGCACCGAGCGCACCTCCCCTGCAACACCGCTTGACGGCGAACGCGTGCACCAGGATTGCATGCGTTCCGGGGTTCCACAGAGGTAGCTGACAAAGTCGAGATCGTGGATGTGGAGATCCAAGCCGATACCACCGCTCTTTTCAGGGTCGGCAAACCAGCTGCCACTGTCCCATCCGGGTGCTGCCCCGATACGGTTGAAATCACCCGCGATCAAGCGTCCGTAGGTTCCCGCCACTGCCGTTTGTTTCAGCCAGGCATAGGCGGGCCAGAAGCGAATACAGTGAGCGACCATCAGGTGCCGCCCCGCCTGATTTGCAGCGGCTATCATGGCATCACATTGATGGAGATTCAGTGCCATTGGTTTTTCGCAAAGCACATGAACTCCCGCCTCCAGGGCCTGGATACTTGCGTCGCAGTGCAGAAAGGTGGGAAGTGTAATGGAGACGGCGTCGAGTTGCTCGTTTGCATACAGGGTTGCCGCGTCGGTGTAGAGGTGGAGATGCTCCAGATTGAGTGCTTGCGCCGAACCTCCAAGATTTCCCTTTACCGCACCGGATTTTTGGGGCTTCAGATCGCATGCAGCGACCACTTCCACTCCTGGCAAAGCTTGCCAGTGACGCAGGTGAACACCTCCCATGAAACCCAGTCCCACAATCCCGACACGGATCATATCAGATCTCCTTCCAGAACCCACCCTTCCCGGTACGGGCGGCTGAGGTGCGTATTGGCTTCGGGGTGATTCACAAACTGCATGCGACCGGCATCCCACTCAAGCCATTGGGCTGGGAAATGAGTGGCAATGCCTCCCAGCAGTATGATTTCAGTCAACGGAGCCCCATAGTCCAAAAAATCAGCGATGGGAGTGACGGATTCGCCACGCGAGGCATTCAGAAAGTCCAGATAGTGATCCCGTGGCTCGAGTCGCGGTGGGCGGCGATCCTTGAAGCGTTCCCGGGGGAAGAGTTGTGCCCGCTCCCAATGGGGTGCAAGCAGCACCCCCTCTTCACCGAGAAATACGGTTCCCTGGTCCGGAAGAATGCCTTCCGTGAGGATTCTGATTGCCGGAGGGACGCCCAGTGAACCATCCGTCCAGGTGACCTTGAGTTCCTTTCCCGCAGTAAGGGCATTGCCAGCAAAACGGTACTCAATCCATTCATCGATGGCCCAGTTTGTGGCGTTCGGTTGGCGACCGAGACTGCGGACCGCGAGCGGTTGAGTCAGCCCAAGTGCGCGGAACATGCCACTGTAAATATGGCAACCCATGTCTCCGAGAGTGCCTGTTCCGTAGTCCAGACGTTTTCGCCAATTGCCGGGATGATAGTAGCCCTCCACAAAATCTGCCTTGGGTGCGACTCCACACCAGAGTTCCCAGTCAAGTTCCGCAGGAATCGGGTGGGCGTGTGGGGGGCGGGATTCGGTATCGCCCCACGTCTTGTGGCTGAAGACATGGACTTCGCGAATCGGACCGATCCAACCGTCCTGAATCATTTGCACAGCCTGACGCTCATAGATCATGGATGCGAGCTGGGTACCCATTTGAGTGACAACACCTGTACTTCGGGCCACTGCCTCCATGCTGCGTACTTCCGAGATGTTGTGTGCCAGGGGTTTCTGGCAATACACATGCAGCCCGCGCTGCATGGATGCGACGGTCATGATGGCGTGCATGTGGTCGGGGACCGATATGTTAACGGAGTCAAGTTTGTCTGCCTCATCTGCCAGCAGTTGTCGCCAATCCTTGTAGATGCGCACACCGGGGAAATGCTGCAAGACTTCGGGAAGCATGCGATCATCGACCTCTGCAACTGCCCTCAGTTCGAAATACGGACTTTTTGCCAGACTTCGCAGGTCTGCAAGCGCCTGTCCTGAGGCTCCAAAACTTGCGTGCTGCAGTTTGGAGTTTGGGGATAGCGCAGAAGCGCGAATGTGAAACAGGGGAAGTGCGGCTAAGCTCGCTGCAGCACTGCGCATGAATTCACGTCGATTCATCAGTTCAGCGGGGTGAAGGTTTTGTTTTCAGAGACTTGAATCACCCGCATATCCTATCACGCAGCACCCTTTTGCGTCTTGGACGATTCGCGCATCGCGTTGTATAATTTTTGAATCATCCCCTGTTGTTGGTTACAGTTTTGAAAGTGGTGCTGACACTGCTCCGGTAAGCTGCAGGTGTGGTGGAAAGGGTCTTTCGAAAACTGCGAACGAGATGACTGTGGTCGTAAAACCCCACATCCAGTGCAATGCTGGCAATCGTGCGGTGAGTCTGCATCAGAAGGTGGCATGCTGAGCGGACGCGAACGTTGCAGAGATGCTGAGCTGGTGTGATTCCGAATACACGTTTGAAACGTCGCTGGAATTGACTCGGAGAGAGGTTGACGAGTTTTGCCAAATCAGCGATGCGCAGGGGTTCGGCATAGTGGCGGCGCACGTATTCGAGTACCGGGTTCATTTCCAGATGTGGGCGCAGGTGCTCGTGGGCCTGGCTGGGATCCCGTCCGATGCAGGCAAGGCCGATGATGCGCCCATCGTGTCCGTAAAGGGGGAGTTTTGTGGTCACAAACCAGTGGATCGCATGGTTCGGATCGGGTGCCAGTTCCACCCGGTCGATGATGGGGGTTCCGGTAGTAAAAACCTGCTGGTCGTCTTTCACGTAGCTCTCCGCCCGTTCCCGTGTGAACAGGTCGAAATCGGTTTTGCCGAGCATGGCTTTGGTGGAGTTCAATCCACAGGCATTTGCCGCAAAGTGATTTGCCATCACAACTTCGCCCTGAAGATTTTTGACTACAAAATACACTCCAGGCAGGTGTTCAAAGAGTCCCTGGAGCTGTCCGCTGCGCAGCTCCTTTTGAAACGCTTCGGTCGGGTTGCAGGTTGCCATGCCGCGCAGAGCCTAGCGCAGGTCAAGGCATCGCTTCAACTCAATACGATTGGCGCGGATTTTATCTTTATCCGGTTTCGGGCATGAATGTGGGCATCACAATTCCACGGCTTGGTTGTGCCTGCCCGCGCACCTGTGCAAGGTGAAGCTCACAATTGCGCGCTCCGATACCATAGAGTTTGGAGACCAGATGTGCATCGTCAGTTGGCACGAGAAAAACGGGGGACCTGCCCGGGTGCTGGTTCAATTCGGAGAGAATCAGGTGGAACGCTGTGTCCGGGTTTCGGGCGCAGCCCGGCCCCAACAGATTGCTGGCCGGGTGGGCAATGGAGCTGAGAAAACCAGTGATTTGCCCGTCACCGTCGAGCGACACGGATGTGTGCCAAATCTTACGGTGGTTGTTGATGAAATACCGAAAGTCCTTTTCCCGGTGAATTCCTGACAATTCCATCTCCAGATCGACCATGGCGGGAATGTCTTCAAGAGTAGCTTCGCGGATCATCCCCTCATGGTATGGGATGTCGAATCCCCCCGCTGGCACCGTGACGCACATGTCCTGAAAGCAGCGGATGGAGCGGAATCCCTGTCGCGTGTAGAGCGAAAACGAATCGAGATTCATCGCGCTCGAAACCAGTCGAACGGGCAGGGATGCTGCATCGGCAATCTGGATGATTTCCGAGAGCAGCGCACTCGCGATTTTTGCTCCAAAGTGATTTGGATGCACATTCATGATCCCAAGGGAGACATGCGTCTGCCGTTTTCGATAGAAGCACGAACCCATGATGCGCCCCGATTTCGGGTGGGTCGCAAGCACACAGCAACCCGGATCCAAATCCTCATAGACCTCGCAGAACAGGCGGGTGTCATACGGGTTGCAGTTGAAGATGCGGGAATGGCCGTGGGTCTGGTACCAATAGTTGGTCGACAGGCAAATCAGCTCGGCAACCTCATCCCAGTCTGCTTGGGTCAGGGTTCGAATCGTATATTGGGGGAGCATGTGCGGGGGTGCTTGGGGGTGGATGCTGTTAGGATATGCAAACCTTCGTCGCCTCAGTGCAGGTAAACCCGTCGCATCAGCGCAATCCCGATTCCAATCACAGCGATATTGGGTAACCAGATCAGAAGTTCTGGGGCGAAACGGGAAGGAATGTCCAGTGATGAAATCATGCTGACAAAAAAGTAGTAGACCAAGCCTAATGCCAGTGCGAGCATCGCGTTTGCGTAGGTTTCTTTACGTCCGGTTCGAATCGCCAACGGAATCCCAATGGTCGCGAGTGCCAGGATGGAGGCTGCCAATGAAAAATTATTGCTGATTTCCACTTTCAGTTTTCTCAGGTAGCGTTCGGGATTGTTGGCGGCCCGATCCGGAAGTGGTCGGGTGCCTCTGAGCATCTGCAGCATTTCAGACAGTGTTAACTGCGACATTGTTTTCTCAACCTTCGCTGCTCCCAGGCTGTAGCTAAGGGGAAGTTCCACGGGAAACTCCTCAAAAAAAACCGTCGCACCCTCCATGAGCCCACCTTGCTTTTCTGCGCGGGGCCATTGTTCCGCCAGGCCATTGCGAAGGGTGAGGATCAGGGCGTCCTTTTCCCGCTCGTAGCGAATCTCACCGTAGTCGGCTCGAATGAAAAAGGAGGGTCGGTCCTCGGAATCCAGCTCCCAAAGCCAAAACCCCTTAAGGCGACCATGGTCGTTCTCCTGGATAAAGAAGATGTAACCCGGAAATTCCCGGCTGAGCACTCCGGTTTCGAAAAATCGAAGTGGGTCCTCTCGAAGAGCTTCAACCAAGAGTGTTTTGTAGGTCGCACGCGCCGTGGGTGCGACATAGTTGTTGGTGAATCCGGCGAGTATCGAACCCAGTGCGGCCAGAATCAGAATGGGCAGGCTGATGTCCCACAGGCTGCTGCCAGTTGCCTTCATGGCAATGATTTCGCGGTTTGAAGACAGGCGTCCCAGTCCGATGAGCACACCCGCAAGAAACCCCAGTGGCAGGGAGAAGGAAAAGATGTAGGGAATGAGCAAGCCGAACAGCTGGAAAAACATGGTCAGGGACAAGCGTCCTTCTGCCAAACGCGCGGCCAAGTCGCGCAGGACGTTACCACCTACCAGGATGACACAGAAAAACAGCATCGCGCCGATGGTCGCAAGGAGCACTTCGCTCAGTATGTAGCGTCGCAGTATCGTCACAGAATCCGGGAATGCACGTAAGTTGGACTGCGGTTCCGGTTGTGTATGGAACCCACGCGATAGCATCAGCAGGGATGGGCGGTCTTACAAGCCAATATCCTGAGATTGGCCGCGCGGCAGCTGGATTTCCGTCCGGCCACCGCGATTCTCACGGGAGTTGTCCAGTAGCGTACCCACAGCTGAAACCAAGAAATCAAAGCAAGAAGGGAAGCTCGTTCAGAAGGAGTACAAATTAAAACACCGCCCTCCCGAAGGAACGCGGTGTCTTAACAACTTAACAAACTACAAACTAGACTAAAAACTATAAAAACAAATGCTTTGCATGAAGATAGACGGACGGCTTGGCAGTTCGTTCAAAAAATATAGCGACATTCAGAATAAAAAGAATGGGAGCGCGAGGTGACGGGTACGCGGATTTTGTCGATGTTGACAATCGTGCCCTCAAAAGGTGCTGGCTTTGCTGGAGAAATCGCCTTCAACGCGCATAGCGTGTGAGCAGCCTGCACCTCAGCGTTGTCCAGCCGCAAGCTCTCGATGACAATCGACTACCAGATTGTGGATGAGCTGCTCTTGTTCATTGGGGTGGTCGATCAGGCGAGCAAAGGTATCGATGAACATCAGTTGGAAATCGATCAAGGTGCGCAGGGGAATGCGCTGGGCAATTGCAACCAGTCGTGTGAGGTACCAGGGATTTTGGCCAAAGGGATGGTACTCGGATTTTTGTGTCGCATCCTGAAAGCAGGCTGCATAGGCGCTTGCCGCACGTCCCAGCGCAGCGGCGCTCAGCTGCCGGGCGCGGGCATCGATCCACTGACCGTCAATGAGGGAACGCAGTTGGATGAGCAGGCGATTGCGGTTTTGTAGATTCGAAAGTACGGGGCGAGCGTCCTTGTGTGTGAAAAAATGTTTGCGAACAGAGTGCAGTCCTTTTTGCAAGTCGAATTGGTAGAAGGCATCGGCAAGCTCGAAAAACTCGGTTTCCCCAAATTGGGAGACCATTTCATTGACAAGCGAATAGGTGATCACGCGGGAATCGGCACTTGCGAGGTAAGTCGCAAGTTTTTCGATTTCGTTCATCATCATGCGTGTATTTCCGCTGACACGGTCGATCAGGGCGATGGCGGCCTCCGGTTTAATTTCGATCCCCTGAGTACGACATTCCTGAACCACGAGCTGAACCAGTTGATCGGCGTTTTTCCCCGTTGCGAGGAATGCGGCGTTGCCATGCTTCTCGAAAAACTTGGCAAAAGCCTTGCGCTTGTCGATGGGAGAACCCGAAATCAGAAGATAGGTATTGGGGTCATGGAAACCCTCCAGCCAGCTGGTGAGTTCGGTGAGGGATGTCTTGGTGCCCTCGGCGCGACCTGTTTGGTTGTCTCCGAGAAAGTTAACTTGTCGCAACCACACAATTTTCTTTTCTCCAAACAAGGAGAGATTCTGACCTCCCATCATGAATCGTGAAACGCACGATTCCACCTCGGCCACGGTTGAAGCGCGTCCATCAATGACCTCAGTTTCAGCTCCGTCACCCATTTCCGCTTTAAGGGCATTGAACCATGTTTCCGCCTGGCGATCTGCCATGAACTCGTCATCACCACCCACGAGGGCAAATCCGTCTGGAATCTTCATCATCCTCTCTCTGTCGAAGCTTGTGATCAGGGCTTTCCCCGACTGGCACCCATTTCAACCTGCCGGGTGTCGCTTTTGCAAACCTGTTTCCCGCTTTGGCGGAGTTTTTCAAGGCAAACCGGTTTCCCTATGCAACGAAGAATCGCTCAACCCTGCTGTGCTCTGTATGCATCTTCCTCCTGCCGGTATTTGCGAAGTTTGCGCCGCATGAGGTCGAGAGCATATACCGTTGCACGCTGACGAATCAGGCTACGGTCTCCGTTCACATGAATGCGCTTGGACCAGGCTCCATAGGGGGAGTGGTATCCGATAAAAACAGTTCCGACGGGAACCTGTTCATTGCCTCCCTCAGGTCCGGCATATCCCGTGGTGCTCAACCCATAGTCACTGGAGAGACTCTCGGCTGCGGCTGTTGCCATCGCAACAGCGGTCTCCGCACTGACAGCATCGTGTTGCAGAACAAAATCCTCGGGGATGCCCAGTGCCAGAACCTTGGCCTCGTTGGTGTAGGCAACAATGCCACCTGAAAAGACCTTGGAGGCTCCGGGAATATCTGTCAGTGCGGATGCAATCATGCCACCCGTGCAC
The DNA here is from genome assembly GCA_040224245.1 of Puniceicoccaceae bacterium. NCBI lineage: Bacteria > Pseudomonadati > Verrucomicrobiota > Opitutia > Puniceicoccales > Puniceicoccaceae > Puniceicoccaceae bacterium. The sequence goes on from JBEGIR010000074.1 coordinate 110,357, forward strand.
GACTCGGCAACCGCGAGGCGCTGTCCTTGGGTTGAGAGGTGGGCAATGATCGACTTGGCCATGTCAAAATCGCCATACCCCACAAAATCATCTCCAAGTTGTTCGCGCGCGGCTTCTGCGCTGGTTTTTGCACGCTCCATGGCCGGAGCATCCTGCCAGGCGAAGCGCACATCGACCACACCCGAGTGCACGCAGAACGAAACACTCACTCCCTCTGCGGCATCGACCAGTGGCTGCAGCTTGGCCTCCAGTGCCGACTCCCCAATGCCGCAAGTGCGGATTTGGATGAAGGCGCGCTGCTCCTCGATGAGTCCGCGTTTCAGCAGACGCGGCAGTAACTGATTTTCCACCATCGGCATCAGTTCCCTCGGTGGCCCCGGAAGCATGGCGAGGTAGCGTCCGTCGTGTTCAAGAAAGAGTCCCGGTGCGGTGCCATTGGGGTTTTCCATGATCTCAGAACCCTTGAGTTGATAGCACTGACGCAGGTTGTTTTCATGCATCTCCCGGCCCATGCGTGAAAAGCGCTGGCGAATCGTTTCTTCAACCGCTTCATTGAACTCGAGATCGAGACCCAAAAACGATGCAATGGCCTGGCGTGTGATGTCGTCCACAGTGGGTCCGAGGCCTCCGGTCGTGATCAGCAGATCCGTGCTGGGCCATACCTGAGCCATTGCGGCCAGAATTTCATCACGATGATCCCGGATGACCAGATCGCTTGAGAGCGTGTATCCATACTGTGAAAATTTGCGTCCCAGGTATTGCAGGTGGGTATTGGCACGCAGACCGAGCAGCAACTCATCTCCGAGATGAATGACATCGATTTTGCGGAGCATATGGGTGGAGTTCATGGCGGATTGCAGTGGGAAAATGGGTTCGCTTCGTTGACAACGCATTCCATTTTTGAATGGATCGTGGGTCCCGCTTCGTATTCCAGTCATGCCACCCGAGGTATCCAGTCGAATAAAGGAAAAAGTGCGCAATCTGCCGCACACGCCTGGGGTGTATCTGATGAAAGACCGCTTTGGGAACGTTATTTATGTAGGTAAGGCAAAAGATCTCAAAAAGCGAGTTTCAACCTATTTTCAACCCTCGCGCAAAAAGATGGTGGCGCAGCCCAAGGTGCGCTCCATGCTTCCCCTGATTGCCGATCTGGAAACACTCGACGTGAAGTCCGAGACAGAGGCTCTGCTGCTGGAGGGCAAACTGCTCAAGGAATACAAGCCGCGCTACAATACGGATTTTGTGGACGATAAGCGCTTCCTCATGGTGAAGGTGGATGTGCAGAGTCCGCTGCCGGTCTTTCGGCTGACGCGGAATCGCAACGACCAGGGATCCCAGTATTTTGGTCCCTTCGTGCATGCGTCCAGCTTGCGAAAGACTCTCAGTGAGATGCGCCTGAAGTATGGAATCCTGCTTTCGGATGCACGGCCCATCGAAATCGAACCGGGGCGGTATCGCCTGTATGATGACGTGCGCCGGGAGATCTACGGGCACGAAAATGAAGTGACGGTGGACGGCTACCGGGAGCGTGTTGACCTCGCCTGTGCGTTTCTCGAGGGCAAGTCGAAGGAGTGGATTGCCGAGCTGGAAGTTCAGATGCAGCAGCGTGCCCAGGAGCGCGATTTTGAGAAGGCTGCAGAGCTTCGGGATCTCGTGCGCTCCATGCGTGATACACTTGAGCGAACGCGCAAGTTTGCCAGCACTGCGAACCTTCGAATCTCACCCGAAGGAGTCTTGGAGCGATTGAAGGAAGTGCTGGATTTACCCACCCTTCCGCGGCACATCGAGTGTTTCGACATCTCCCACACCTCTGGCTCCTTTGTGGTTGCGTCAATGGTTTGCTTCCGGGATGGCAAACCCAGCCGCAGTGACTACCGACGCTTTCGCATCAAGCGCTATGTCGGCAATGACGACTACCGTTCGATGGAAGAAGTGGTGGGGCGGCGGTACCAGCGCCTGCACACGGAGCAACGACCCATGCCCGACCTCATTGTGATCGATGGCGGCAAGGGGCAGGTCACCTCAGCCATGCGCTCATTCCTGCTGCTCGAGATTCCTCCGCCCGCGATGATCGGTCTGGCGAAAAAGATGGAAACCATCATTTTTGCTGACCACCGGGCACCGCTCAACCTGCCGCACGATGATCCCGCACTCTTTCTTCTGCAGCGTGCACGGGACGAGGCCCACCG